>NZ_KE952619.1:0-38675 GCF_000466335.1 Aggregatibacter sp. oral taxon 458 str. W10330
GTTCAAGATAATTTATCAACGAAAGAACATATTGTCCCCTTTAAGGGAGGGCAAGGAAGTCATTAGACGCGATTGTCAGTTTTCACAAGCCCCTTATAGAGGAGCCTAAAAACCGCACGTTTTACGTGCGGATTGTTATTCCTATCAAAACGTACTTTCAAAAATGAGCATGATATTTTTCTGTTGGTAAGAGTACATTTGGGGAATATTGCTCTCCTGTTTCTTCCAATTCAATTGTAGCTTAGGCGTTATTCCCCCAAAATGCCAATCTCGTTTCCAAAATGTCATATTGGCGGAATAAATATGATCTGAACGTGATTTTTTAAAAGAGAAAATATCCAGGTTTCCCAGTTTTGCGGTATCTTTATATTGGCGTTTCACTACAGATAACCCAAGTTGAGATGAAATTCCTCCTCCCCATTCTTGCCCCCAACCTAAACGAATCCCTTGACTATCAGAGGCATATTGTTTCACCTGAGTCCGTTCAGAAATGAAATCACCACCTAAATAGAAAAATTGTTTTGCATTAGGCTGCCAAATAAGGGTAGATGAAAAAAGTTTTAGATTACCGTCTAATACCCGCTCGGCAAAATAATGTTGCTTAGCCATTTCTAACGTATGAGATAACTGCAAATTAGGGGTTAACCAATGGGTATATTCCAAAAGCGCGCCATTATTCCAACGATAACGATGATTGCCATACCAACGGCGTTCATAAAAAGGTCCGATTTTTAGTGTTTGTATTGCCGTTTTGTAGGCATAGCCAATCAAAGTGCGGTTGGAAATATCATCATATTCATGATTATCCCAATAATTTTTTCCCCATAATTTATTACTGACGGACAAATAATGGGAATCAACAAGATTAAAATCACGCGAAATGCCCAAATGATACGCCAGCCCATGTGCCGACTGAGGACGCATTTTTTCCGATTTGGTTAATATGGCACGATTTGACAACGCAATCTGCTTGGCATCCGCTGCATTATTGACATTTTTATCTCTTAAATAATGAAAAGAAAGATCAATTTTCCAGTCTTGCCGTGTTTTCAGCGCATTGAGATATTCATCAATGAATTGTAGTGTAGGTTCCGGAAGATTCGCTTCCGATTTTGCTTTTTCAAATTGCATTTGTGCTGCACGATCTTGCTTTTGATAAAACAACGCAAGTGCCAATTCAATTCTCACCGGATTTAATGTCGGATTTTCAGATAATACAAGGCGATATAACCGAGTTGCTTCTGCATAATTTTGTTGTAAAAAAGCGATTCGTCCTTGAGCAAAAAGAAAAAGCCTTTCATTATATTGAGGCACGGTTTGGTAGATTTTTATTAATGTCAGTAATTGTTCCGCCGTTAATTGATATATATTTTCTGACAAAAACGATTCAATAAGTTGAGGGTTTTCTTGTAAGTGGTGTAAATCACTATGTTCGGCCATTTCCGAATGGACGATTGATGCACAAAACAGCAAAAGACAGCATGTAATTTTTTTCATTGTAATGCGGAAAAACAGGCGGGATTTCCCGCCTGATAAAATAAAATTAACGGTAACCACCAAAGGAAGTATTTAAACTTGGATTGTTATCAAACGTGGCCATACCGGCAGCTTCCTCTGCATTCGGGCCAAACAATCCGCCTTTATAACGACCGCCATCATTGAATAACACGCTGGCTTTGCCGGCAAATTGGTTACCATTTAAATCGGTTTCATGCAAGGTAATATCGCGAGCCCAAGGAATACCCAACTTTCCGGAAACCTTTTTCGTATCAAAATTCACATGTAATGTCATTGTTCCATCAGCTTGAACACCATTAATATTTTGCGCAATAACGCTATCGCGCGCACGAACGGCATGTCCTGTATAAGTTGCAGCTCCTCTTGGCAAACGATCTGTTGGTGTGGCAGTTCCTTGATAACGAACCTGTTGGCGAGTTTTATCATTATTCACCCACACACCGTAAAAAGAGTGATTTTGGTTATAGCCGATGAGTTTACCATCCATTGTTTTACTCCCAACCAACCCTTTAGTACTATTTGTTAAGTTAAATTTGTTCCCATCCGGTGTTTCTGCTGTACCCGCCCCGCTATCACCACCGGAACAAGCAACAGCTAATGCAGATAAAGCCAAAATAGACGTGTATTTAAGTTGTTTTAACATACTTGTTTTCCTTTTATAAGTTGAACAAAGATCCTGTTGGATTCTACCTGTAAGATAAAATTTAAACAACTAATCAGTTAATTTTATTTAAACTGATTAGTGAATTTATTATTTTTGTAGTCGTTATAATTTGCGAATGCAAAAAACATTCAACGAAAAAGAGCTTTTTAGCTTACGTTTAAAAGCCGCACTCGAAGCCGCTGCTTTGGAGAAATTTAAAGTATCCGATATTGAGCGAGAGTTTAATTTACGTTACGTTTCAGGAACCGTAACGCCTCAGGCTATTTATAAGTGGTTGAATGGTCAGTCAATCCCATCTTTAGATAAAATACAAGTGTTAGCGGAATGGTTGAATGTATCGCCAAAATGGTTAAAAACCGGCGCAGAAGATGAAATCCTTGAGCCACAATCGATTATCGATAAACAAGGAACAGAAAGCTTTCTACAACTAAATGCCGAACATAAACGCTTAATTTTAGATTTAATGCACACACTCATTAAAACGTATTAAAAACACAAGTCAAAACCCACCGCACTTTGATTACACCGATCAAAATGCGGTTGTTTTTTTAGGTAATTTTAACCCACCACAAACGGTAGATAGCCTGCGCGGATGGCGAATGGAATAGACGTAATGATTACGCCAAGAACCAAAACGAGCATCAATGTGACTTTGCCGCCCCAGACTTTATACGGCAAATTCGGGTGAATGCGGCGTGCTTTCCATACCAATGAAACCGGAAGAACCACGGCGTAGAACGCAAACATTTGACCCGCGTAGCCTAACGCTAAAATAAAACCTTGTGGGTAGAACAACGCGAAGATGATTGGCGGAATGAATGTCATTAACCCTAGAAAGAAACGTCCTGCATTGATGTTAAAAGAACGTTTTAATAAGTCTTCAATACATTCTAGTAAACCAAGTCCCACGCCCAAGAATGAGGTGATTAACGCCAAGGTGGAGAAGATCTTCACGGCGTTTGCCATCATACTGCTTTGGGTGATGGTTAAGGTAGCGGTGACTAAACCGTTCAGCGTGGCATCTTGTTGCAAGATTTGCAAAAACTCATTTTGTGTGAGCAAACCGTGGGTGGAGAGTTGCCATAAAATGTAGGCGAACAAGGTAATACCGGAACCCACTAAAATGGAAATGCGCAAGGCTTTGACATTGCCGCCGAGGTATTTGTTTAAGCTTGGAATAGAACCGTGAAAACCAAACGCGGTGAAAAATACCGGGCTGGCGGAAATGATCAGCGCATTATCAATGGGCATAGCCAGTAAGTTATCGAGTTTAATTGCCGGCAACATCAAACTTAACACCATCACGAATGTGGCAATCATCACAAAGAACAACAAGCGGTTAATTTTATCGACACTGTGCGTACCGATAATGATAAACGCGCCGAAGAAAAGGGTAAAAATCAATACGGAGATTTTACTTGTAGTATCACGATCAACGATGGTTGGCAGTGTATCGGTCAACAAAGAACCGCCACCACTGATGTAGGCGGCAATGAGTGCGTACAAAAAGACAATTAATACGGCGGTAGAAATAATCCGTCCCGGGCGACCGAAATATTGTTCTGCCAACGTGCCGATACCGGCGTCACTTGGTGTGGTTTGGTAAAGCTCAACGAACAGCAACGCACTGAAGGTTAACAGCGTCCAAAGCCCAAGCAGAAGAAATAAGGTCGCGCCAAAGCCAATGCCGGCGGAGGTTAACGGCATGGCTAACATGCCTGCGCCAATCATGGTACCTGCCACGAGCAGCGTACTTCCCACGGTTTTATTCATAGAGGCTCCTTATTTTGTATTTTAAAATTGACAGTGATTGTATTGTAAATTTTACACTCTGTAAAATAAAGATTGTGATTTAAATCACAAAATTACCATTTTGTCCAAAATTGAGCGGAGAAATTGCGTATATTGGTTTCACAATTTGTTGTTTTTAAGGTGCATTATGTCATTGCCTCACTATTTTCAAGACCTTTCCATACTCCACATTAATACCACGCCGCACCATGCCTATTTTATTCCTCATGCGACACATAAAAGTGCGGTAGAAAATCCCAGAGAATATTCAGATTATTTCATTCCTTTAAACGGAAATTGGCAGTTTCAGTATTTTTCAAGCTATTGGGATCTGCCGGAAAACTTCCTTCAACTCACTCCCAATCGTCAGCTTCCTGTGCCGTCAAATTGGCAGAATCACGGATACGATCAACATCAATACACCAATGTCCATTATCCTTTTCCCTTTGATCCACCTTATGTTCCGCAACAAAACCCATGCGGTTGGTATCAACGCCAATTGAACTTGGCACCCAAAGCCAATAAACGTTATTTGCTGAATTTTGAAGGCGTGGACAGTTGCCTTTTTTTATATCTCAATGAACAATTTGTGGGTTATAGCCAAATCAGTCATTGCACCTCAGAATTTGACGTAACGAATTATTTACATCTTGGCGAAAATAACATCACGGTCATCGTGCTGAAATGGTGTGATGGCAGTTATTTGGAAGATCAAGATAAATTCCGAATGTCGGGCATTTTCCGTGATGTTTATGTGTTGGAACGGGAAGCCCATTATTTACAGGATTTCTTTATAAAAACGGCATTAAACGATGATTTCACGGCAGCGAATATCACGGTGGAGTGTGTTTTCTCTGATCATCATGGACAAGACATTCATTGGCAACTCTTTGATCCCAAACAGCATTTAGTGGCGGAAAAGTGCGGTCAAGATTTCGAATGTTTTCTTGTTCAGCCGATCTTATGGAATGCCGAACAACCAAATCTTTACACGCTAGTTTTTCGTTATGGTTCAGAGGTGATTTGTCAGCGTATCGGCTTGCGTAAAATTGAGGTAAAAAATGGCGTGTTATTGTTCAATGGACAAGCGATTAAATTTAAAGGGGTCAATCGACATGACAGCGATCCACGCACCGGTTATGTAATTCATTGTGAGCAGGCATTGCAGGATTTACGCCTGATGAAACAGCATAATTTTAATGCCATCCGCACAGCACATTATCCCAATTCGCCTTGGTTTACCGAACTCTGCGACCAATACGGTTTTTATGTCATTGCCGAAAGCGATATTGAATCTCATGGCACCAATGCCGTGTATGTGCCGACACCGGAAAGCAGCATTTTACTTGGCGTGAAAACAGACATCGATCAGGATGCCATTCGACAACAAACGATTGACAATTATTGTTACACGGCTCGCGCGCCTGAATTTAAAAATGCGATTTTAGACCGCACTCATGCCAATGTGGAGCGGGATAAAAACCGCACTTCGGTGGTAATTTGGTCGCTCGGCAATGAAAGTGGCTACGGTGAAAATTTTGAAGCGGCCGCCGCCTGGGTGAAAGCGCGTGATCCCAGCCGTTTAGTCCATTATGAAAATGCGATTTTCCAGCATTCCACCCATCAAAATGATACCTCAAATTTAGGCTTGCATAGTGAAATGTACACGGCCCCCGAAGACATGGACGCCTATTTTGCCAATCCACAAAATCGCAAACCTTATATTTTTTGCGAATATTTGCACGCGATGGGCAATTCTTGCGGCGATGCGGAAGATTATTTCCTCGCGATGCAAAAATACCCCGGTGCCTGTGGTGGTTTTGTGTGGGAATGGTGCAACCATTCGCCCTATTTGGCAAGAACCGACCGCATGGGCTACGGTGGCGATTTTGGCGATGTCCCCAATGATGGCAATTTCTGCGCTGATGGTTTGGTGACGGCGGATCGTCAAATTCAAAGTAACTTATTAGAGCTAAAAAACGTACAACGTCCCATTCGCGCGCAGTTAAAAGATGGCAAGGTGTGGCTGACCAATTATTGGGATTTCACAAATACCGCCGAGTGCTTAAGCATTCGCTATCAACTTTCAGAAAATGGCATTGTCATGCAAGAAGGAAAAATAAATGGGATCCAAATTGCGCCAAAACACACCGCACTTTTGCCACTGGAACTGCCCGCGGATAACGGCAATTTATGGTTGTTAACCTTATTCTACGAACAATGTCGAGCCACCGATTTCGTACCGGCGACATATATTTTAGGCTTCGATCAACTCAATCTTTTTCATCGCCCAAGATTGCCAATCATGCCGCCATTGGGCGTTGAGCCACCAACAAAAGCCACGTTTTCGGTACAGGAAGATACCAAGCATATTCGTGTACAACAACAAGATCATTGTTATGTGTTTGATAAGCAAAAGGGCATTTTGCAGCAGGTTTTCCATCAGGGCAAATCCTTGTTGCAACAGCCGTTGGATTTCAATATTTGGCGCGCGCCTTTGGATAACGATGGCTTAATCAACGCGCACTGGCAAGCGGCTGGATACGATCGCGCAATCACTCGCGCCTATGAATGCCATGTGACACAATATGAAAGTGCGGTCGAAATTAAAGTCAAATCAGCATTAGTGGCGGTATCCAAGGCTCGAATTTTAACCTTAGACGTCATCTATCGCCTAGATGAATTTGGCACATTACACATCAAAATTCATGGGGAAAAAGCACCGCACTTGCCTTTCTTACCACGTTTTGGTTTACGTTTCTGTTTAGATCACGCCTATCAACAGGCTGAATATTTCGGTTATGGCCCAACAGAAAGCTATATTGATAAACATCAGTCTTCCCTGTTAGGTCATTATCACACCACGGTTCGGCAAAATCATGTGCCTTATTTGAAGCCACAGGAAAATGGTAGCCATTATGGCTGTTCTTACGTTAACGTGCGGTCAGAAAATCGGCAGATTTTTATCACGGCAACCACACCGTTTAGTTTCAATCTTTCGCCTTATCGCCAAGAAGAATTGGCAATGAAAAAGCATCACGATGATCTTGCCGAAAGCAGCAGTACTGTGCTGTGTATTGATTACAAAATGAGTGGCATTGGGTCAAATTCCTGCGGACCTGCATTAAAACAGGCATACCGTTTAAATGAAACGCTGTTTGATTTTGACGTGAAATGCCATTTTTTGACGCATTCAATTTAGAGCAAGAAAAAAGGGGGATTTCTCCCCCTTGTTACAGAATAATTTTCTGCTTTACTTGCCTTCAACTTCACGTTTCACGGCATTTTTAAATTCTGCCGCTTTTTCAGATACGGCATCCGCTGCCTGATTCGCTTTTTCTGCCGCAGCGTCTTTCATTTCTGTTGCTTTGGTTGCCATGGAATCCATTTTCGCCGCAGCGGCCTCTTTCATTTCGCCCGCTTTGGTTGCCATAGATTCTTTCATTTCACCGGCTTTAGTTTTCATCACATCCATTTTTTCAGATGCAGCGTCTTTGACTGAGGACATTTTTTCAGCTGCGGCATCTTTCATTTCGCCAGCTTTGGTTTTCATTGCATCCATTTTTTCTGCGGCAGCGTCTTTAGCTGCGGACATTTTTTCAGCGGCGGCATCTTTCATTTCGCCGGCTTTCGTTGCCATCGCATCCATTTTTTCTGCAGCCGCGTCTTTAGCCGCGGACATCTTTTCAGCTGCAGCCTCTTTCATTTCGCCCGCTTTCGCTGCCATCGCATCCATTTTTTCTGCAGCAGCGTCTTTAGCCGAGGACATCTTTTCAGCTGCCGCCTCTTTCATTTCGCCGGCTTTCGTTGCCATCGCATCCATTTTTTCTGCAGCCGCGTCTTTAGCCGCGGACATCTTTTCAGCTGCAGCCTCTTTCATTTCGCTAGCTTTCGTTGCCATCGCATCCATTTTTTCTGCAGCCGCGTCTTTAGCCGCGGACATCTTTTCAGCTGCAGCCTCTTTCATTTCGCCCGCTTTCGCTGCCATCGCATCCATTTTTTCTGCGGCAACGGCTTGCGCGTCTTTTACAGCATCTGTTGTGCTGTTTTTCATGTCTTTTGCGGCATTCACAACCGCGTCTTTCGCTTCAGACACACTGGCTTTTGCCTGTTCAACGTGCTGTGAGGTTTTGCTGTCATCACAACCGGTCATGCTGAATGTTGCGCCCAAAACTAAAGCGGCTAATAGTGATTTTTTCATTGTAGCTCCTAATGCATATTAATAATTAAATAGAAATGCTTTACGACATCAATCCGTAAAGCCAACCATAGTCTGTCGTAAAACAGCATAAAAATAAACCGAATTTACGCAATTTTACTCACATATTTTATGTCATTTACCTTCGGCTGATCGTTATCCCAATGAATATCAACAATGGCGCCCGGATAAAAACTCGCCGGATTTCGACCGCACAATTCCTTCACAATATCCCCCACCAAAGGCAAATGAGAGATCAGCAGGAGATTGCGGTGCCCTTCTTTTTCCAACAAAGCCACATAAGAACTCACCAAGCCGGAATCACCATAAGGCGTAATGCCTTCCCACACTTCCAATTTATCGGAAAGTTGTTGCTCAAAAACCTGATTAATCTCATCAAAGGTTTCTAAAGCTCGGGTATAAGGGCTCACCAAGACTTTATCGAACTCAAGTGCGGTGGATTTTAACCACATTCCTTGAAGGCGGGATTGTTCTCTGCCATTAGCGTTAAGATGACGCGCTTTATCCGAGTTAGCCATTAATTCCGCTTCGCCATGACGCATAATAAATAAATGCATTTGCAACGACCTTAAAGATTAATTGGCCTTCACCGCTTCGGCGATTTCTTCTGCACATTGCTGAGCCAATGCGCCGTCTTCACATTCCACCATCACGCGAATTAACGGCTCAGTGCCTGATTTACGCAGTAAAATACGTCCTTTGCCGCTCAAGCGTTTTTCAATCTCTGCAGCAACCGATTTCACAGCCTCGCTTTCTAATGGGTTATTACCACCGGCAAAACGCACATTAATTAATACTTGTGGGAATAATTTGACTGCATCGGCTAATTCGTTCAGCGACAAATGATGTTTTACCATTGCTGTCAACACGGCTAAAGAAGCGATAATGCCATCGCCGGTCGTATTACGATCCGCAATAATAATATGCCCCGAGTTTTCACCGCCTAAGCCCCAACCGCGTTCTTGCATTTGTTCCAACACATAACGGTCGCCCACATTAGCGCGTACAAACGGAATGGCTAATTGTTTTAAGGCAAGTTCAAGACTCATATTGCTCATTAAGGTGCCTACGACACCGCCTTGCAAACGCCCTTCGCGCAAGGCTTCACGCGCAATAATAAATAATATTTGGTCACCATCGACTTTATTACCGAGATGATCCACCATAATTAAACGGTCACCATCACCATCGTACGCTAAACCCACATCCGCTTGTACTTCTAACACTTTTTGTTGCAACGCTTTAATATCCGTTGCACCACATTTTTCATTAATATTCATGCCATTCGGATGGGTGCCGATTTCAATGACTTCCGCGCCTAATTCACGCATAACATTCGGCGCAATGTGGTAGGTTGCACCATTGGCACAATCCACCACAATTTTATAACCTTCTAAACTCAAATGTGCCGGAAACGTACTTTTACAAAATTCAATATAACGGCCTGCCGCATCTTTAATTCGGCTGGCTCGACCTAATTCGGCAGATTCAACACAGTCCATCGGTTGCTCCAACATGGCTTCGATAGCTTCCTCCACATCATCGGGTAATTTCGTCCCTTGTGTAGAAAAGAATTTAATCCCATTGTCATAATACGGATTATGAGAAGCAGAAATCACGATACCGGCTTCCGCGCGGAAAGTGCGGGTTAAATAAGCAATCGCCGGGGTTGGCATTGGGCCGGTAAATGCGGCAGATAAACCGGCTGCTGCCAAACCGGCCTCAAGAGCAGATTCAAGCATATAGCCCGAAATTCGGGTATCTTTACCGATAAGCACCACGCGAGAACCTTGTGTCGCTAACACTTTACCTGCAGCCCAACCGAGTTTTAAAACAAAATCAGGCGTAATCGGATGGTTACCTACTTTGCCACGCACCCCATCAGTCCCAAAATATTTACGTTCAGCCATGTTTCAATTCCTTCTTAATAAAAATGTCATTTATTATTTTATGCCGTCGTTCGTCTGACAGCACAATTACGCATTCTGTGTTGCAAGCCAAATTTTAAGGGCATCAGCAGTTTCAGCAACATCATGCACACGCAAAATGCTGGCGCCTTTCATCACAGCAATTAATGCGGCAGCCACACTGCCCACGGTCCGTTGTTCTACAGGCTTATCCAACACGGCACCAATCATGGATTTACGGGAAATTCCCGCCAACACCGGATACCCTTGTTCACAGAAAACAGAAAATTGTTGTAACAAACAATAATTATGTTGCACGCTTTTGCCAAAACCAAAGCCTGGATCCCAGATCAGATTCTCTTTTTTGATTCCCGAAGCCAAACATTGTTCCGTTCTCTGTTGCATAAATTTTAAAACATCCGCCACCACATCATCGTAATGCGGATTGAGTTGCATTGTTCGCGGCTGTCCTTGCATATGCATAATGCACACCGGCAATGCCAAACGAACGGCAGTTTTTAATGCATCAGGTTCTTGTAAAGCGCGAATATCATTAATCAAATCCATGCCCACCTTAGCGGCCTCTTGCATCACCTGTGCTTTGGAGCTATCCACTGAAATCCAGCAATCGAACCGTTTTCTCACCGCCTCAACTAGAGGAATAACGCGCTCAAGTTCCTCTTCTAACGTTACCTCTTCTGCCATCGGACGGGTTGACTCTCCCCCAATGTCAATAATCGATGCGCCTTGCTTCAACATCGTTTCTACTTGGAACAACGCCTTGTCTAATTGGAAAAATTTACCGCTATCAGAAAAAGAATCCGGGGTGAAATTGAGGATCCCCATAATTTTAGGGGTAGAAAGATCGAGTATTTTATTATTTGCTGTTAATTTCATAGATTATTCGCTTACCGTTTAGGTAAAAAGTGCGGTGTATTATAAGCGAATTTTTGATGCCTGCAAAAATCTGCCGCCTGCCTTATCAAGAAAAATTCGCTCTTAAAAATGACCGCACTTTTACTCGCCGGATAACATAAAATTTTCCCGTAATTGCTGTAATTGATCACGTACGGCGGCGGCTTTTTCAAATTCCAAATCTTGCGCAAACTTATACATTTGCTGTTCCAATTTCTTGATTTGTTGTTGATATTCTTTGGCTGACGTAGGCACAGAATAAAGTGCGGTCGGTTCTGCCACCATTTTTCCGCGTTGTTTATTAGCTTTCGCTTTTTGATTGGCGCCCTGACCGATGTCTAACAACTCGCCCACTTTTTTATTTAACGCCTGCGGAACAATGCCGTGATCTTCATTGTATTTCGTTTGTTTTTCGCGACGGCGGTTGGTTTCCGTAATGGCTTTTTCCATAGACTTGGTGATGCTGTCCGCATACAAAATCGCTTTACCATTCAAATTTCGCGCGGCACGTCCGATGGTTTGAATCAAGGAACGTTCGGAGCGCAAAAAGCCCTCTTTGTCTGCATCTAAAATCGCCACGAGTGACACTTCGGGAATATCCAACCCTTCCCGTAATAAGTTAATCCCGACCAACACATCAAATTCGCCTAAGCGCAAATCACGGATAATTTCCACACGCTCCACCGTATCAATGTCGGAGTGCAAATAACGCACGCGAATCCCGTGTTCATCTAAATAATCCGTTAAATCTTCCGCCATTTTTTTAGTCAGCGTCGTCACTAAAACACGCTCGTTTTTATCCGCTCTTTGACGCGCTTCAGAAAGCAAATCATCCACCTGAATAGACACCGGGCGAATTTCAATTTGTGGATCCAACAAGCCTGTTGGACGCACAACCTGATCGATAATTTCAGCCCCGGATTTTTCTAACTCATAAGGCCCCGGTGTCGCTGAAACATAGATGGTTTGCGGTGCCAAGCGTTCAAATTCCTCAAAACGCAACGGACGGTTATCCAACGCGGAAGGTAAACGGAAACCATATTCCACCAACGTTTCTTTACGGGAACGGTCGCCACGATACATTCCGCCTATTTGCGGCACGGTGACGTGAGATTCATCGATAATTAAAATCGCATCAGACGGCATATAGTCAAATAAGGTTGGCGGCGGTTCGCCTTCATTTCTGCCCGATAAATAACGTGAGTAGTTTTCAATCCCTGAGCAGTAACCCAGCTCATTCATCATTTCAATATCAAATTGAGTACGTTGACTAATGCGTTGTTCTTCCAACAATTTATGCTCTTTAATGAAATATTCTCGTCGTTGAGCCAGTTCCACTTTGATTTTTTCAATGGCATCTAAAATGCGCTCGCGTGGCGTCACATAATGCGTTTTCGGATACACGGTGAAACGTGGCACGGCACCAAAGCTGCTTCCTGTAAGTGGATCGAATAAACTTAAACGCTCAATTTCATCATCAAATAATTCAATGCGTACTGCGCGCTCGTCGGATTCTGCCGGAAAAATATCGATAATTTCCCCACGTACACGAAATGTACCGCGCTGAAACGCCTGATCGTTACGCGTATATTGCAATTCTGCCAACTTCGCCAAAATCTGACGCTGATTGATTATTGCCCCTTGTTGCAAATGCAACATCATTTGCAAGTAAGAATCCGGGTCGCCCAAACCGTAAATAGCGGAAACCGAGGCAACCACGATAGTATCTCGACGCTCCAAAAAAGATTTGGTTGCCGACAAACGCATTTGCTCGATTTGATCGTTAATAGACGCATCTTTTTCAATGAAAGTATCGCTGCTCGGCACATAGGCTTCCGGCTGGTAATAATCATAGTAAGAAACGAAATATTCCACCGCATTTTCAGGAAAAAAGGCTTTCATTTCCGCATAAAGCTGCGCCGCAAGGGTTTTATTTGGCGCAAGCAACATGGCCGGTCGGTTTAACTGTGCAATTACATTGGCAATGGTAAAGGTTTTTCCGGAACCGGTAACGCCCAGTAAGGTTTGGTGAGCCAAGCCGTCTTCTAAATTTTCGGCGAGTTTGGCAATGGCTTGTGGTTGATCACCGGAGGGCTTGAAATCGGAATGAAGAATGAAAGGTTTGGTATTAATTTTCTCTGACATAAAGTGCGGTCATTTTTTACGGTATATTCTAAATGTCGCGCATTTTAACACATTTCTCACTCCAAATTGAGTGATAAAAAATGAAGTTTTACACAGAGTTATATTTGTCAAGTGGCCGAAATCACAAATTTATAAAAAATTTTTAAAAATTTCTCTAGATTTTTGTTAACTATATGAAAAATAAGAAAATGTCATTTTACAATCAATTTTATCTTGGATTTCAATAAAGCCTGATTTTATCGGGGATGGCAGGATTTTTAAAATAATAACCCACAAACTTATCCACAGACTTTGTGGATAGAAAATTGACGCTGAAAAAGTAAAAAATTTTTCTTTAGGGTGTTGACAAGATATGTTCGGATAAGTAACATACGCCACCTATCTTTTGATACCAAATGATACTGAATTATTCCTCCTTAGTTCAGTCGGTAGAACGGTGGACTGTTAATCCATATGTCGCTGGTTCAAGTCCAGCAGGAGGAGCCAATTTTTTGTCTTTTGGTTCAATCGTTTTTATTTGTCTCCTTTTATAAAAACAGTAATTTCCAAAAGATTTTGAGCCCATAGCCTCCTTATGGGCTTATTTTTTTCTGCTGAATCCTTTTTGTTTTTCTATCATCTCGCAAATAACACCGCGCCTCCACTCATCGGCAATGTTGTGCCATAAAGCAAAGCTAGCGCAAAGAACAGCATAATGCCACCTGCTACCAGTTTCATCAGTGCCTCACTGTGATAACGTGTAAAACCTTTGCCGTACCAATTCCCGAGCGTGATCGCCAGATGTCTCGTGTATTTTACAAGCGCCGCAAAAAGCGCCAACATCAACCCTGTTCCTAATGACATTGCCAAAGTCGCCACCACGCCCCATAGGTAAATATCCAGCATATAAGATAAAAAAAGCACAAAGATAGCACCGCTACAAGGGCGCATACCAATGCTTAAAATCACCAGTAACTGCGATTTCCAATCTTCGGCTTTTTTTAATTGTTGAGCATTGGGTAAATGCTGATGACCACAGGCGCAGACAGGAGCATGGGCGTGTTCTGTGGAAAAAGTGCGGTGATTTTTGACCGCACTTTGCGAAGAAATTTGTGAAGAAGTTTGTGAAGAAGAAAGTGGCGTAAGTTTATTAATTTGAAAAAGGGTTGCCGATGGTTTTTTCAGTGTTCGGCTACCTTGATAGATCCAATAGAGCCCTAACCCGGCAAGCAATAAAAATGCGCCTCGCTCCAGCCACAACTGACTTAATTTAAAATAACGAGAGGAGAGATTCAACACGATCAATACGACAGAGGTCGCCACCACCGCCACAATGCCCTGTGTAAGGGAGGAAAAGACACTGAGTTTAATGCTTTGCTTTAACCGACTCTCATGTGTCGATAAATAACTTGCGATGATGAATTTGCCGTGCCCCGGTCCCAGCGCATGGATAACACCGTATAAAAAACTCGCTGTAATGAGCGTTACTCCGGCCGCCACTGAATGTTGTTGAATGTGGTGTAAATTATCGCTGATCAACTGATTAAACAGTCGCTGCCAATCGGCTATCTGAGTAAACAACCGAGGAAAGGCATAAGCAAGAAAGAAAATTAAAAAAAGAAGAAAAGTAAAATAAACTAGCCGTAATTTCATAGACATGGTTGATGAACAAAAGGACTTCGTTCTCCTTATGTGACGGAAATTCCGTCAAGCAATATTACATTCAAAAGGCGCATGGCAATGACCATACGCCTTCCCCTTATTAGTCAATGGGTTATTCCCAGTATTTTTTCTTCGAGGTATGCCCCAGCCCCGGATTGAAGCTATTTGTCGGATCAAGAGATTTATAGAATTTACGCAACTCCGGCTTAGCTTCATACAAATGCCCCACGTTGTGTTCCGCCGGGTATTGTGCGCCACGCTTATCAAGCAATTCTAGCATTTGATGTTCCAATTCCATGCAATCATAGCCTTTTTTGACAATGTAGTCCTGATGGAACACATGGCACATAAAATGCCCGTAATACAATTTATGGCTGATTTTTTGCTCGATCTCAGGCGGCAGCGTTTCAAACCACTCACGATCATTGCGGCGTAATGCAATATCCAGAGCAACAATGTCTTCCACTTCTTTTTCATGAATCGCACGATAACGAATCGCTGCTGAAGCCACAGCAAAGCGGTGTAACATTGCCGCTTGCGTTTCTACAGCATCACATTCAAAGAAAGCGCCTTTGCTGCCCTCTTTAAAGTAAGAGGTAAGATAATCTCGTGCTTCTTGCACGCCATCACCGCCCATTTTAACAATCAAGTGATGTTCGTATTGATCACGATATTGCCACAATTTTTTCGGCAAATGTTCCGGCAAAATACGAGAGAGAGTTTGCATCATCTTATCACTGAGATGGTTTGGCAAGAAATCTATTTTTTTCGCCCATCGATCGACTTTGGCTTTCAAAGCAAACAATTTCGGTAACCAATGCGTACCAAATTTTTTAATCACCCAAAACGTATCTTTGCCATACTTAGCCGCCACATCAAACGCATCGCGGTGAATATATTCGCCGGAAATCGGTAGCTGTTTAAAATTCGCCAACATATGACGACGAAGATCATTTAATGTCTCTGTTTGATTCGTGCCAATATAAAATACCGCCGTATTTTTCTCTGCCACAAAGGTATCTAACCGCACCGCAAAAATCGCTAATTTCCCTGCACAACCGGACGCCTCATAATGACGCGCCGGATCCGCATTAAAACGTGCCGGGCTGTCTTCATCCACTTGGCGTACATGGTTGCAGTAAGCATGGTCGTGACCTTTGCCACAATCTAATTGGATGTCTTTGCGTTGATAACGTTGGTTCTCTAAATTCGCTAACATTTCTTCCGGCGTTTCACCTAAATCAATGCCTAAGTGATTCACCAGTTGTAATTCGCCCTGCTCTGTTAATTGCGCATAAAGCGCCATTTCTGTGTAAGCCGGACCACGTTGTACCAACGCCCCACCGGAGTTATTACAAATACCGCCGATCACCGAGGCGCCAATACAGGAAGAACCGATGACAGAGTGCGGTTCGCGTCCGTGCGGTTTTAAAGCGATCTCTAATTCATTTAGCGTAGAACCCGGCAAACAAACCACTTGTTGTGCATCATTAATTAATTGAATACCTGAAATGCGCATGGCGTTGATAATCACAATGTCGCGATCATAGTCATTGCCATCGGGCGTAGAACCGCCGGTTAAACCGGTATTGGCGGCTTGGGCGATAACAATGACATCGGCTGCCACACACGCTTTAAGAATCGCCCAAAATTCTGTTAAATTTCCCGGGCGAACTACTGCCAACGCGTTTCCATTCCCAAAACGATAACCGCTACGATAGGCTTCCGATTGGCTTGGGTCGGTAATCAAATATTTGTCGCCGACAATTTGACGAAGTTGACTAATTAATGAAGCACTGGTCATCGATTGTTACTCCTATGTTAAAAATTATGTTGTCAAGAAACGCAAAAAGCATAACAGAATATACGCCACAAGACAGTGAAAAACACGCTTTTTTTTGACCGCACTTGAGCCTAGAAAGCAAGATTTTCAGCATGGCTGAAACAATTAAGTTAACGAGATCACAAATTTTAAAAAAATGTTAACTTTTTTTGATAACTAGATCACATTTTCCCAAAATAGGTATATTTTTTTTAGGACTACTCCATAAAATGCGACAAATATTTTAATGTCCCATTTATGATACAGGAGCCAATATGTCTTTTTTCCTAAGCGTATTCCCCATTGTTTTACTCATTTATCTCATGGTTAAGCGTAATGCCTTACCGTCTTATGTTGCTTTACCTTGGGTGGCAGTGCTGGTGATGGTCGTGCATTTATTGCACTTCCATACGGATATTGTCACGATCAGTGCAAACATCGCGTCTGCGATCGTTGCTGTACAAACCCCGATCACCGTTATTTTCGGTGCGATTTTATTTAACCGTTTCAGTGAAGTCTCCGGTGCAACTGACATTATGCGTAAATGGTTGGGTAACATTAACCCAAATCCGGTGGCGCAACTGATGATTATCGGTTGGGCGTTTGCCTTTATGATTGAAGGCGCCAGTGGTTTCGGTACGCCAGCCGCCATTGCCGCGCCAATTCTGATGGGCTTAGGTTTTAATCCATTAAAAGTCGCGATGCTTGCCTTAATTATGAACTCCGTGCCGGTGTCTTTCGGTGCGGTCGGCACACCAACATGGTTCGGTTTTGGTCCGCTTAAATTGTCTGAAGACATGGTACTAGAAGTCGGCTCCATCACAGCACTGATTCACTCTGTGGCAGCCCTGCTTATCCCATTGTTGGCATTGCGTGTACTCGTCAGCTGGAAAGATATTCGCCAAAACTTGGTCTTTATTTATATCAGTGTCTTTGCTTGCGTCGTGCCTTATTTACTGATTGCACAATTTAACTATGAATTCCCATCTTTAGTGGGCGGCGCAATCGGGTTGTTTGTTTCCGTCTGGGCGGCAAATCGCAATATCGGGTTAGCAAAAGTCGAAAACACATTGGATAGCAATGCGGTAACCACCAGTCAAGTGGTTAAAGCCCTCTTCCCTACCGGTTTGTTAATTGCGTTTTTAGTTGTAACACGTATTCACCAACTGCCGTTTAAAGCGATGATGAATGATACCACCGTTTGGTTTACTACCGCGTTAGGTTCATTAGGGACATTCGAAATCAGTAAAGGCCTTATCTTCAGCCTAAAAAATATCTTCGGATCGGATGTTTCCTCAAGCTATAAATTGCTTTATGTACCGGCCTTAATTCCATTTGTTATCACCGTATTAATCGCCATTCCGGTATTCGGCGTTTCCGGTGCCAAAGTCAAAGATATTTTTTCCACCAGCTTGAAACAATCCAAAAATCCATTTATCGCCTTAATGGGTGCCTTAGTAATGGTGAACTTAATGTTAGTGGGTGGTGAACATTCTATGGTGAAAATTATTGGCCGCACCTTTGCAGAAGTCACCGGCGATGACTGGACGATTTTCTCCTCTTACCTTGGTGCAGTCGGTGCGTTCTTCTCCGGCTCTAACACCGTATCGAACCTAACATTCGGTAGTGTACAATTATCCACTGCAGAAACGACCGGTTTATCCGTGGCATTAATCTTGGCACTACAATCAGTCGGTGGTGCAATGGGTAACATGGTATGTATTAATAATATCGTTGCCGTGTCCTCCGTATTAAACATTCAAAATCAAGAAGGCACCATCATCAAAACCACGATCATTCCAATGGTGATTTACGGTATTATTGCTGCACTTTGTGCCACCCTGTTAGTTCCGTTGTTATACACGTTGTAGCGGCAACATATAAAATTAACTCAAAAAACGACCGCACTTTTGCGGTCGTCATTTAATTTTTTAACTGATTTTTCTTTTTGAATATTGGAGTATTACTATGAATGTGAATTTCTACGTGACCTGTATTGCCGACGTAGTGAAGAGCGGTGTGGCAAAAAACACCGTTCTGTTACTGGAAAAGTTAGGCTGTCAGGTGACCTTTTTAGAAAAACAAGGTTGCTGTGGACAACCTGCGTTAAACAGCGGCTATACCAAACAAGCCCTTCCCGGCATGAAAAACTTGGTCGAAACTTTTGAAGCCAACGATTACCCTATCGTCGCCCCTGCCGGTTCTTGCGTTTATGCCGTTAAAAATTACCCGGATTACTTCACTCGCGCCAATGAGCCGGAATGGGCGGAGCGTGCCAAAAAAGTCGCTGCTCGTTTCTATGACTTAACGGATTTTATCGTCAATAAACTCGGCGTAACCGACATCGGTGCCCATCTGCCGGGTCGCGCCGTTTATCACCCTTCCTGCAGTCTTTTCCGTAAACTCGGTATTGTGAACGAGCCGATTGAGTTACTCAAACATGTTAAAGGCTTAGAACTGTTGCCTATTCATAATCAACAAACCTGTTGCGGATTTGGTGGCACGTTCTCGGTCAAAATGGCGGAAATTTCCGGTGAAATGGTCAAAGAAAAAGTGGAACACGTTGAGGAAGTCGAACCGGAATACTTAATTGGGGCGGACGTGAGCTGCTTACTCAATATTGGTGGTCGCCTACAACGTGAAGGCAGCAAAATCAAAGTGATGCATATCGCAGAAGTATTAATGCAGGAGGGAAAATAAGATGTCTTTAAAAACCAGTAACCTCCCTTTTAAAGCACGCGTTGATCGCGAAGTCCATAATGAAATCATGCGCAAAGCGGTGGTAAAAGCCCAAGAAACCATCGGCACAAACCGCCAAAAAATGGTGGATGAGTTAGGCCACTGGGAAGAATGGCGTGATTTATCCAAACAAATCCGTAATCACGTTTTAGCAAACCTTGATGCCTATTTATACCAACTAAGCGAAAAAGTTACCGCCAATGGTGGGCATGTTTATTTTGCCGAAACGGCTGAAGAAGCCACCGAATACATTCGCCAAGTTGCGCTGAAAAAAAATGCCAAGAAAATCGTGAAATCCAAGTCCATGGTAACGGAAGAAATTGGGTTAAATGGCGTATTAGAAAACGAAGGCATGCAAGTCATTGAAACCGATTTAGGCGAATATTTACTGCAAATTTCCGGCGACAAGCCATCACATATTGTGGTACCGGCGATTCATAAAGATCGTCACCAAATTCGCAAAGATTTACATGAAAAACTCGGCTATGAAGGTGAGGAAACGCCGGAAGATATGACCCGTTTCGTACGTGAAAAAATTCGTCAGGATTTCTTAGAAGCCGACATCGGCATCAGCGGTTGTAACTTTGCTGTGGCAGAAACCGGCTCTGTTTGCTTGGTCACAAATGAGGGTAACTTACGTTTAGCCACCACCCTTCCTAAAACCCACATTGCCGTAATGGGGATGGAACGCTTGGCACCGACGTTCCAAGAAGTGGACGTGTTAATTACCATGCTAGCACGTAGTGCGGTGGGTGCACGATTAACCGGTTACAACACCTGGCTTACCGGCCCTCGTCTTGCCGGCGAAACCGATGGCCCGGAAGAATTCCATTTAGTTATTGTCGATAACGGTCGTTCCGATATTCTGGCTTCCGAATTCCAAGAAGTTTTACGTTGTATTCGTTGCGGTGCCTGCTTAAATACTTGCCCGGCTTACCGTCAAATCGGTGGCCATGGTTATGGTTCTATTTATCCGGGCCCAATTGGTGCAGTGATTTCGCCATTACTTGGCGGCTATGACGAATTCAAAGAATTGCCGTATGCCTGTTCCTTGTGTAGCGCCTGTAACTCTGTTTGCCCGGTACGCATTCCATTAGCCCAACTGATTTTAAAACACCGTGAAAAAATGGTCGAACAAGGCAAAACGCCTGCATTGGAACGCTTATCCATTTTCGGTTTTGGCTTTGCCAACTCCCATCCAACCTTATGGAAAATCGGTGTAAACACCGGTGCCAAATTAGCGGGTAAACTCATTAAGAACGGCAAAGCGCCAATTAAAATGGGTGCCTTGGCAGAATGGACAAAAGCCCGTGATTTACCGACACCTGAAGGCGAAAGTTTCCGTCAATGGTTTAACAACAGAGGATCAAACTAATGGATTTACAAAATAGAGAAAACTTCCTCAATAAATTGGCAGCTAAAATGGGTAAACAACGTGCCAATGTGCCGGAAACGATGGCGACACCAGTGAATACTTACCCAACAGAACGCCTGACCCATCTCACCCAAGCAGAACTTTGCGAAGAATTTGTAAACTTCGCCAAAGTGATGATGGTGGATGTGGTTGTGACGTCAGAAACGTTAGCAAAACAGACCGCACTTGAGCTTTGCGAAAAATACGGTGGCGGCGATATCGTGTTAAACGATGACCCGCGTTTAGAAGAACTGGGCATCACCGAAGCGGTTCAAGAAAAATACACTTGTCATATTTGGTCGCCGGAACAAGCGGAAGCGAACATTGCCAAATCGGAACAAGCCAATATTGGGATTGTTTACGCCGAATATGGTTTAACCGAATCGGGAGGTATCGTGCTATTTTCCCAAGCTGAACGTGGCCGTTCTGTGAGCTTACTACCGGAGAAATCCATTGTCGTTGTACGCAAAAGCAAGATACTACCCCGTGTAGCACAACTAGCAAAAATCCTACATGACAAAGCCCAACAAGGCGAACGTATGCCTTCTTGTATTAATATCATTTCCGGTCCAAGTTCCACGGCAGATATTGAATTAATCAAAGTGGTCGGCGTGCATGGCCCAGTGGCGAAAATCTATCTTGTCATTGATGATTTAGCACAAAACTAAAACATCCTCGCCATGAGATAAAAAGGAAAGTTGCCAAACTTTCCTTTTTTTATGCGCCATAAAAAAGCTCATTTTGTGATCTACCTCAGAGATTAAACAAGAATTTACTTGCACTAAAAATTGATTAGAGGATAATAATTATCAATTATATCTATAGGCAAATGCAGTAAATCAAGGAGATGCGCATGTGTTTTTCCCGTTGGTCTCAATCTGTTCTTTTTAGTTTTATGCTTCTGTTTTCAGCATTTACCCACGCAGAAGATAACTATCAGCAATGGGTACAAGACATTGAAAATCGCTTGGATAAAACCGCCGCACTTTATGCCGAAAATAAAGTCGATGAGGCTCGTACCGAAGTCCAAATGGCTTATTTTGAAGTGTTTGAAAATCTTGAAGGGCCGATTCGCATTAACTTTTCTGCCCAAAAAAGCTATCAAATGGAAGCCACCTTTGGTGAAATTCGTAAAATGATTGGTGAAAACCAGTCGCAAGAACAAGTCAAAGCGAAAATCGATGGTCTTAAATCTGCGTTACAAGAAGTGCTTCCTTCTTTAAAAGAGGGGCATCAACTTAACGCCTCCGCGCAACATGGCGTATATGAAAATCAAACTATCGCCCCGCATTGGCAAAAAAGCTTTAAAACTATCGATGATTTATTAGCCCAAGCCATGACGGCGTATGAAGCGAAAGATTACGCAACCGCCAAAAAACTGGTGCAACAAGCGCAATACGATGGGTATAAAAATTCCGAAATGGAAATGTCCATTCGCCAAAATCGTTCCGCTGCCATTTCCGGCAACCTTAATCAACAGTTTTATGATTTAATCAAACTGAGCGAGCAACCGGATCAAATCAGCAATTTCGGTTATCAAATCACGACGTTATTACAAGACGTTGAAGAGCAACTGCCTGACTTACCAACCACCCGTGATACACAAGTGGAACAGCCGGCTAATCAAACTATCGCGGATACCACGCAGGACAAAGACTGGTCGCAGGTTAGTGCACAAGTGAATGCAGGTATTCAACAAGCCATCAGCTTGTACGAGCAAGGCGAAGCCAAAAAAGCCATGTTAGCAGTGCAAGATACCTACTTTGACATTTTTGAAAGCACTGGCATGGAAAACAAAGTGGGTTCCCGCGACAGCAATTTCAAAACCCAATTAGAAGGCTATTTCACCCGTTTGGTGAGCTTAATGAAAGCCGGCGCAGAGAAAGAAAAGTTGCAAGAACAAGCGCAAGGATTAAGCCAAGGTTTAAGCCAAGCTGTCGCCATGTTACAAGGTGGAGAACAAACCGACTGGAGTATGTTCCTCTACAGCTTATTAATCATCGTGCGTGAGGGCTTAGAAGCACTACTCATCGTGGCGGCTATCGTGGCGTATTTAGTGAAAAATAATCATCAAGACAAACTGCCGGTTATTCGCCAATCCGTCTATGTGGCATTGCTTGGTAGCGTCATTACTGCCGTGATCTTCCAACTCATTTTCTCAAATTCCGGTGCCAGCCGTGAATTATTGGAAGGTTTCACTATGATGATTGCGGTGGTAATGTTGTTCATGATGAGCTATTGGTTGCTTTCAAAAGTCGAAGCACAGAACTGGAAACGTTATTTGGAAGGCAAACTCTCCACCGCATTAACCGCCGGCTCACTTATTGGCTTATGGCTCACCAGTTTCTTAGCAGTATATCGTGAAGGCGCAGAAACCGTGTTGTTTTATTACGCGCTCGTTGGCGATGCCAAAAGTGCGGTCAGTTACGCTTATCTTTTTGCCGGCTTTGCCGTAGGTGTTGTGATTTTGGCCATTTGCTATTTTATTATGCGCTACACCGTGGTGAAATTGCCGCTTAAACCGTTCTTTATGTTCACCGGTTCATTCATGTATTTAATGGCATTCGTGTTTGCCGGTAAGAGTGTACTTGAGCTGATTGAAGGCAAACTCTTTGAACCAACCTTAATCTCCGGTGTACCGGAAATTTCATGGTTGGGGATCTATCCTTATGTAGAAACATTGGTTCCGCAGGCTGTCTTGTTGGTGGCTGCTGTTTTTGCATTCATTTATATGAAGTACGAAAGCAGAAAATCTGCTTAATGTCGCACAAGCTATACTTATTCAGTTAAGGAGAAACTAAGTATGAAAAAAACATTAATCGCCACCGCACTTTTAGCCGGCATGATCACCGCACCGGCAGCCTTAGGCTTTAAAGAGTTCCCTGTGGGTGAACCGGTCACCATGAACGAAATGGAAATTGCCGCCGTGTATTTACAACCGGTTGACATGGAACCACGTGGTATGGGCTTGCCGGCAGCGAAATCCGATATTCACTTAGAAGCGGATATTCATGCCACCAAAGGCAACAAAAATGGTTTCGGTGAAGGCGAATGGATGCCTTATCTCACCATCCAATACACGTTGGTAAACTCCGATACCGGTGAAAAACAAGAAGGCACCTTCATGCCAATGGTGGCAAGCGACGGTCCTCACTATGGTGCAAACATCAAAATGATGGGCGTGGGTAACTATAAATTAACCTATCACATTGACCCACCACCAAAAGCGGGTATGCACCGTCACACCGATGAAGAAACTGGTGTTGGTCGCTGGTGGAAACCGTTTGATGTTAACTATGAATTCAAATTCACCGGTTTGAAATAAGCCTTTCAGGTGTTAACAAAAACAAAAAATAAAACACCTTGAGGCATATCAAGGTGTTTTTGTTTATGTTGACGCATAATGAAAGGACTTTTTAAAACGTGTCTTCCTCCAAAACACCGAGGAAGCCAAAGACTAAAAATAGGTGACACCCTCTCTTTCAATTTTCAGAGTAAGCTATGAACTATTTCTTTGTTTTTCTTATTCAAACCCTGCTCCCGTTTTCTTTACTACTGGCGTGTAGCTGGGCGCCGTATCCTCACGCTAATCGCAAAAAATTGGTATGGCTTGCCATTCTCGGGTTTATCATCGGCAGTGTCATCACATTAAGTTTGCCCAATACGCAAAGTGTTAAACTCACCCTCGCCATTTTTAGCCTCGGTATCTTCCTCTTTGCTTACGTTTTTCAATTTATTCATTGGCAACGTTTAACCACGCTTTGGCATGTCATGCTCGCCGTATTAGCCGGTAGTTTTTGGGCTAAAGATCCCAACATCGCCGCCATCACCGGCACCGATGTCATCAACACGGATTTCTTATTACACATCAGCGCCATTGCACTCGGTTTTATTTTCTGTTTAGTCGTTGCCGGCTGGTGTGAGATTTTATTTGCGCAAAGTAAAACATCGAAAAAAACGACCGCACTTCGCCTCCTGCTCACCACGGTACTCACCCTCATTTTAGTCACGCCACTCCTTGGCGATGTATTACTGATTTTGATGAAATTGCAAGTCATCGAACTAACCAAAGTGCGGTTAAGTTTTGTGGCAAAATCCGGCAATATCACCACGTATTTAAACTACATTAATGCGGCTATTCTTGCCATTATCGTCCTTATTTTTGCGTTAAATATTCATCGACCACGCGTGCGCACAGCCAATAACGAACAACAACCTATCGAAAAACGCAAAGCCCTTGCCGCCAAACGCACTTCCGGCAAGATCATCGGCTATGGCATAACGGCAATTTTCATTATGCTCGCCACGCAACTTTATTGGGACAGAATCGCGTCTCAGCCGCCACGACTTTCCGAAGCCCAAAGAGTCACTTTAGACGCGGAAAACAACGTACACATTCCAATCGAACAAGTAAAAGACGGCAAATTACACCGTTTTCTTTGGGTTGCCGACGATGGCAAAGCAGTACGCTTCTTCATTATTAATCGTCTGCCTGACAAACTCAGTCTTGCTGCCGTATTTGATGCCTGTATTTTATGTGGCGACCAAGGTTATGTCATGGAAGGCAACCAAGTGGTATGCGTAGGTTGTGGCGTCCGTATGTTTACCCCTTCCATCGGTAAACCGGGCGGTTGTAATCCGGTACCGATTGATAATTGGAAACAAACAGAGACGGAAGTCATTATTAATAAGAAAAACTTGGAAGATGGCTTGAATTACTTTACGACCATCATTGAAATTGAAGTGGTGGATCCCGTCAATGGTAAGAAATTGACTAACACCAAAACAGAATTCAAATACAACCATGAAGGCAGAACCTATTTCTTCACGGATGAAAAGAATTTAAATCTGTTCCGCGATAATCCGGAAGCCTATTTAAATAAAACTAATGAAGCCTCAAGCGCCAAGGAGGAAAAATAATCATGTTAGCGCGTATGTTATTTCAATCTTGGCGTTATGGGCTAAAACGCAAGCTTCTTGCCATTGTTACCATTTTCCTCGCTGCCGGTTTGATTTCCGCCTTGCTCGCCGTGTCCATCGACATTGGCGACAAAATGGCAAAAGAGTTGAAATCTTACGGTGCCAATATTTTGGTAGAACCGGCTAGCAGTGCCGTTTTGCCGGATGATGTCAGCGGTCGGAGTTCCCTTGCTACGCAAGATTTCTTAGATGAAAAAGAACTGCCGAATGTGAAAGACATTTTCTGGCGCAATAACATTGTGGGGTTTGCGCCCTTACTCAGTGCGCAGGTAAAAGCCAGCGTGGCTAATGGTGCAGAAAAGGATGTGAGCATCCTCGGGACGTTTTTTGATCATAATATTCCTGTGCCGGATGAAGAGGATTACCACACCGGGCAAAAAATCATCAGTCCTTATTGGCAAGTAGAAGGCGAGTGGGTGGATGATGCTACTGATGCTTTCGGTGAACAAATTCCTGCCCTACTCGGTGCCCAGCTTGCCAAACAACAGCAATGGAAAATCGGTGATGTGATTACCTTAAGTTATCAGACGGAAGAACACGCACCGCAACAACACATGACCGCTATCGTAAAAGGCATTGTTAAAACCGGTGGCACAGAAGAACAACAATTGATTTTGCCGTTAAGTGCGGTGCAAAATTTACTTGGATTAGAAAGCAAGGTACAGGCGATTAAAGTCTCCGCGCTCACCGTGCCGGAAAATGATTTATCCCGCAAAGCCCGCGCCAATGTGGACGGTTTAGCCGCAGAGGAATATGACCGTTGGTATTGCACGGCCTACGTTTCCTCCATTTCCCATCAATTAGAAGAAGCGATTTCCGGCGCGATTGTTCGCCCGATTTGGCAAGTTGCGGCTTCTGAAGGCGTCGTCATTGAGAAAATTCAATTATTACTCGCTGTCGTCACCCTTGCCGCCCTGATTGCCGCTGCCATGGGCATTGCCTCATTAATGACCACTACCATTATCGAACGCAGCAAAGAAATCGGCTTAATGAAAGCGCTCGGTGCCTATCAATGGCAAATCGTCTTGCTGTTTTATTGCGAAGCCATCATCAGCGGCTTAATCGGCGGTATCTTAGGTTGCATTGCCGGTTGGGGCTTAGCACGTTTTATCGGTGCCACATTATTTGGTGCGCCACTCAGCTTTGCGTGGGTCGTGATCCCTTGTGTCTTGGTGATTTCCGTCTTAATCGCCGTGATCGGCGCTTGGTTCCCGGCACATCGTATTGCCCGTCTTTATCCTATCGAGGTGCTTTATGGCAGACAATAAACCTATCAATATGTTTTGGCGCTTGGTGTTACGCGCCTTGCGTCTGCGCTTGCAACGGGTATTCATCATTTTTGCCGCGCTTACTGTGGGCGCAAGCATTGTCACCGCAATGGCCGCAGTGTACTTCGATATCAACACCAAAATGAGCCAAGAATTGCGTACCTTTGGCGCCAATTTTTATATTGGCCCCAGCAACGGCAATTTAATCAAAGTGGATCAAGTGCAACAGATCCTTGACCAAGCACCAAAAGGCTTAATCACGGCGGCAAGCCCCTATTTATATGGCGTGACACGTAGTGATTTGGAGAAAATCGTAATAATGGGCGTGTGGTTTGAAGACATGAAAACCCTTGCGCCTTATTGGCAAATCACGGGCAATCCTATCGGGGTAAACTTCGACGAACGCAACGCCATGATCGGAAAAACTCTCGCGGAACGGCTTAATTTAAACGTGGGCGATAAACTCACGTTAAGCCTGAACTCCGTGGATAAACACCAGTTCAATATTAAAGCCATCGTAGAAATGGGCGATGCCACCGACAATATGTTGATCGTGAGCCTGGATTTTGCACAAAACTGGTTAGAAAAAGAAAACTTGGCGACCAACGTATTGTTAAACGTCAAAAACGATCAAGGCCAAGTGGATCAATTCGCCCAACAGTTACAACAACAGTATCCCGATTTAGACATTCATCCGATCCGCAAAGTCTCCGCCTCCGAAGGGCAAATTTTAGATAAAATCAAAGGCTTGATGGGCTTGATTTCTGTGGTAATTTTGATTTTAGCTACCCTTTGCGTGAACACCACCTTAATCGCTATTGTGGGTGAACGGGCGAAAGAATTTGCGTTGCAAAAAGCTCTCGGTGCGAAAAGCCGCGACATCATCAAACAAATCGGCGCAGAAACCTTGATTATCGCCCTTTGCGCCATTGTATGCGGCTTAATCATCGGCTATCTATTAGCACAGGTGCTCGGCTTAACCGTATTCAAAGCCTATATTGATATGCGCCTGCCGGTGATTCCGATTACCATCACTTTATCCTTATTAGTGGCGTTTATCGCGGTTATCGTACCGACCCGCCGCGCTTTAGAGATTCAAACCGCCAACGTATTAAAAGGGGAATAACATGGCTAAACCAGTCATTGAAACACAGCATTTATACAAAAGATTCGGCCAAGTGACCGCACTTGAAGACATTAATATTCAAATTGCCGAAGGTGAATTCGTCTCTATCATGGGCGCCTCCGGTTCAGGTAAAACCACATTAATGAATATTCTCACCGGCTTGGATACTGCAACCGAGGGCAAAGTGATTTTAGACGGTGTGGATGCCGCACAACTGGACGAAACAGGCAGACAACGTTTTCGCGCGGAAAAAATCGGCTTGGTGTTCCAACAATTTCACCTCATACCCTATTTAACCGCGCTTGAAAACGTGATGCTGGCACAACATTATCACAGCGTGGTCGATGAAGCCGCCGCCAAAGCAGTATTAGATCAAGTGGGCTTGGCGCATCGCATGAATCACCGCCCAAGCCAACTTTCCGGAGGGGAACAACAACGGGTGTGTATTGCGCGCGCCTTAGTGAACCAGCCACCGGTCATTTTTGCCGATGAACCGACAGGTAACCTCGATGAGACAAATGAGCATTTAGTGTTGAATTTACTCACGGAATTAAACCGGCAAGGGCGTACGATCGTCATGGTGACCCATAACCCGGACTTAGGCAAACTCACCAACCGCATTATTTACTTGCAACACGGCAAATTATTGCGTGAGGAAAAAAATGCTGGCTAATTTTCTTCGTTTTCTGGGGATAAGTGCGGTCGTTTTTTTCAGCGTTTCCTGCAAAGAAGAATCCGCGCAAATCGGTCAACCCGCACCAGAAATTGCCGCCTTCGATCTGCAAGGCAATAAAGCCTCGTTAAGCGACTGGCAGGGCAAAACCGTGCTCATCAACTTCTGGTCGGAAACCTGCGGTGCCTGCATTGCGGAATTAAGAACCTTGCAGCAATGGGCGGAAAAATACCCGAACCAAGTGCAACTCGTCGCCATGAATATCGACGGCGAAAAGGCCGATACACAAGCGATTGTGACCAAACGACAACTCACCTTGCCGATATTTAAAGATCAAATGAAAATTACGGCAGAACGTTACCAACTTGTCGGCACACCAACCTCTTTCGTGATTGACCCAAGCGGCAAAGTAATATATAAATTCGAGGGTTTACTCCCTGAAGAGGAACTACAACGTCTCTTTACCCCAACGAAAATCAATTAAGGAAAATCATGAAAATTTACTCTACTATACTCTCTCTTATTGCATTAAGTGCAATTTCAAGCGTTCATGCGGAAGGCAATATTGAACACGGACAAAAGATTTTTAACCGTTCATGTGCACTTTGCCACGGAAAACAAGCTGAAAAATCAGCGATGGGACAATCTCAAATTGTGAATACGTTCTCCCAAGAGAAAATTATTAGCTCACTTCAAGATCGTAAAAGCGGAAAAATTGAAGGTCCCGGCAATCGCGTGAAAGAAGGATTAAGCGAACAAGATATGCAAGATGTTGCGAGTTATATCCAGACCCTCAAACAATAATGGAAGTGCGGTGAATTTTAGCGCTATTTTTCATCGGAATGCATTCGCTAAAATAGGCATTTTGCTTTAGAATCACCGCCTCCCTTTTTTCAAGAGATTATTATGTCGATTACATTATCAACCAAACAAAAACAGTATTTAAAAGGCCTTGCACACCATTTAAGCCCGGTGGTGATGTTAGGCGGTAACGGATTAACCGAAGGGGTATTGGCGGAAATTGATTTATCCCTCAACCACCATGAGTTAATTAAAGTGAAAATTAGCGGGTCCGATCGTGAAACCAAACAACTGATCATCAATGCCATTGTGCGTGAAACCGGTGCGGCTGAGGTGCAAACGATAGGACACGTGTTAGTGTTGTATCGCCCAAGTGAAGAACATAAAATTTCACTGCCACGCAAATAACTTAACCTTAAAATAAACAAGCAATAAAAAATCAGCCCCTTAAAAATAAGAGGGCTGATTTTTTTAGAAAAACAAATTAAAGTGCGGAAACGTTCAAACGAGAACCGCCTACGATGCGTACACGTGCGCCAGGAACAAGATTCGCTTCGGCTTTTTGCACCACAACGATTTCTTTACCGTCATCTTTCTTAATCACCATTTCAAGCGCACTAACTTGGCTGGCTTTTTCTTCGACTTTGCTACCAATGACCGCACCGGCAACCGCGCCTACCGCCGTCGCAATGGCTTGACCTGTACCGCCACCGATACCGGAACCGGCGATACCGCCGATAGCGCCGCCACCAATGGTACCAAGCACACCTTGATTATCTGCTTGAATTTTCACCGGACGGGTGGAAACAATGGTACCGTAGCTAATTGAACGCGCTTCTTTTGCTTGATCGCCAGAATAGACGTTACCGCCATAAATGTCTTCATTGGCACAACCCACAAGAGTTAAGCTCATTAGCACAGCGAATGCAATTTTTTTCATAAATGCTCCTTAAATACTGGATTAATTGTTACGTCGCCTTATTCATAAAGCGAGGCGACTCATTTTAGTAAAATCGTTTCATACAATCAAACCGCACTCACGATTTGTTTAATACTGTATGGATGAACCTTAATGCAAACATGATTACAGTGCTTATCTGCAAAACTGATCGCCACCGATAAATTGGCCAGTTTTTCACCATCCGCCTTCGGTTCGCTCGTTTTGACTTTCAACTCCGCCGATTGGTTCCGTAAAAACAAATTTTTTATACGGGTGAACCATTCTGCCTCACTTTCCCCCGTTAAAAACGGCACCACCACTTCAATATGCTCCCAGCTTTCCTGTGGATAAAATTTATCCTTCGGAAATGGCAACTCCACCACCTCAATTGCCTGTCCGGCAAGGTATAACGGTTGCGTTAAGGCAATTAAATAAATGACTCGACCATTCACCACATTATCACTTAATACCGAACCATAGTTTAATAATAATGCTAACCAGTCATGGGCTTTCTGATCAGAATTCACACGCAATGACAGATGATCGATTTCATATTGGCTAAGATCTAAATGAATTTCTGCAGCAAACGCCTGAATTTTTTGTTCAAAATCCTGAAAATCAGCCAAAAGTGCGGTCTGATTTTGAAACATTTCGTGGGGCAAATGACACGACATAATTTTCCTTTTTGGCTTTTCTGAAAAGTGAAAGAACGGTATTATATCCGTTATTTTTATCCCTCAAAAGAATTTAAGGTTCAGCCGTGAATATTCAATCTATTTTATCTGAAAAAATTAAACAGGCGATGATTGCAGCCGGTGCCGACGCACAATGTGAAGCCCTCGTTCGCCAATCAGGCAAAGTGCAATTTGGTGACTATCAAGCTAACGGCATCATGCCCGCTGCCAAAAAATTGGGATTAAACCCACGTGAATTTGCGCAAAACGTGTTAGATAAAGCCGACTTACAAGACATTGCAGAAAAAACGGAAATTGCCGGTCCGGGATTTATTAACATTTTTCTAAAAGACACTTGGCTTGCAGACAACATCAACCGCGCTGTACAAGATCCGAAATTAGGTGTACACAATCCGGAAAAACAAACGGTCGTGGTGGACTATTCCTCTCCAAACGTTGCCAAAGAAATGCACGTGGGACATTTGCGTTCAACCATTATCGGTGATGCCGTCGTACGTACACTTGAATTTTTAGGTAACCATGTTATCCGCGCTAACCATGTGGGCGACTGGGGGACTCAATTCGGTATGCTGATTGCCTATTTGGAAAAAATGGAAAACGAACATGCCAGCGAAATGGAATTGAGCGATTTAGAAGCCTTTTATCGCGCGGCAAAAAAACATTATGACGAAGATCCGGTATTTGCCGAGAAAGCCCGTAATTATGTGGTGAAATTACAAAGTGGCGATGAATATTGCCGTACCATGTGGCAAAAACTGGTGAAGATCACCATGCAACAAAACCAACACAACTACGATCGTCTCAACGTGACCTTAACAGACAAAGATGTGATGGGTGAAAGCTTGTATAACCCAATGTTGCCGAGCATTGTTGAAGATCTGAAAAAACAAGGCTTGGCCGTAGAAGATGACGGCGCATTAGTGGTTTATTTGGATGAATTCAAAAATAAAGACGGCGACCCAATGGGCGTTATTGTACAGAAAAAAGATGGCGGTTTCCTTTACACCACCACTGACATTGCTGCCGCTAAATACCGTTACGAAACCTTAAAAGCTCACCGTGCATTAGTCTTCTCCGATACGCGCCAAAGCCAACATATGCAACAAGCTTGGCTGATTACTCGTAAAGCAGGCTATGTGCCGGACAGTTTCCAACTAGAACACAAAAACTTCGGCATGATGTTAGGCAAAGACGGTAAACCGTTCAAAACCCGTAGTGGTGACACCGTAAAACTGGCCGATTTATTAGATGAAGCCATTGAACGTGCAGGCGTATTAATTTCGCAAAAATCCACCGCACTTTCTGAGCAAGAAAAAGCGGATGTCATTGAAGCTGTTGGTATCGGTTCGGTGAAATATGCGGACTTATCAAAAAACCGCACCACGGATTATGTGTTCGACTGGGACAATATGTTGAGCTTTGAAGGCAACACGGCGCCTTATATGCAATATGCCTACACCCGTATTCGTTCGATTTTCAATCGTAGCCAAATTGCCCTAAGCGAAGTGGAACAAGCCAAATTAAGTATTACTGATGAAAAAGAACGTGCTTTGGCAATCAAATTATTGCAATTTGAAGAGGCCGTTCAAGTGGTTGGAAAAGAAGGTACACCGCATGTACTTTGCGCTTATTTATACGAATTAGCCGGCGTATTCTCTTCCTTCTACGAGCATTGCCCGATTCTGAATAACGACGATCAGCAAGTAAAACTCAGTCGCTTAAAACTGGCGTTGTTAACAGAAAGAACGCTAAAACAAGGATTGGATTTACTCGGTATTAAAACTGTCGAGAAGATGTAATCTCACATAACAACCTCAAAGGGGCTTGTGAAAACCGGTCACCGTTTTATTTTCATATCACTATTTTAGTAAATCGTAGCGTGCAACTTGTTGCACGAAATGAATAACGCGCTTGACGGTTGATAATACGTTGGTTGAAAAAACACTCGCCAAAATCACCGCACTTTAGTTCGTTCCGTGATTGATTCTGTCGTGCATCAAGATGCACGCTACGCAGGAAATCATAAATCGTAGCGTGCAACTTGTTGCACGAAATGAATAACGCGCTTGACTGTTGATAATACGTTGGTTGAAAAAATACTTCCAAAAATTACCGCACTTTAGTTCGTTCCGTGATTGATTCTGTCGTGCATCAAGATGCACGCTACGCAGGAAATCATAAATCGTAGCGTGCAACTTGTTGCACGAAATGAATAACGCGCTTGACGGTTGATAATACGTTGGTTGAAAAAACACTCGCCAAAATCACCGCACTTTAGTTCGTTCCGTGATTGATTCTGTCGTGCATCAAGATGCACGCTACGCAGGAAATCATAAATCGTAGCGTGCAACTTGTTGCACGAAATGAATAACACGCTTGACGGTTGATAATATGTTGGTTAAAAAAATACCTCCAAAAATTACCGCACTTTAGTTCGTTCTGTGCTTGGTTTGGTCGTGCATCAAGATGCACGCTACGCATTATTTGGATCTATACGCATAGCGTATGGTTTTTATAGTCGGACTTTGGCTGGCTATAATAAAAAAGCCGATCTTAAGAAAACTTAAGATCGGCAATCAGCAAAATGCTTATTACAAGCTTGCTGTCTCTATTATTTTTTTAGAACCAACACCACGGAATCACCGGCAACTACTTCCCCAGTTTTCTTCTCAAGATGATTAATCTCATCCATATTGGAAATCACTACCGGTGTTAATACGGATTTCGCTTTGGCTTCCAAGAGAGGAAGATCTAACTCAATCACTGTGTCGCCACGTTTAACGGTTTGACCTTCTTGCGCCACACGGGTAAAGCCTTCACCTTTTAATTCTACGGTATCAATACCAAAGTGAACAAATAACTCCACGCCTTCTTTGGATTCCATGGAAAACGCATGATTAGTTTCAAAAATTTTACCAATCACACCATCTACCGGCGCAACTAATTTATTGCCGGTCGGGCGAATAGCAATGCCATCACCAACAATCTTTTCAGAAAAAACGACATCCGGCACATCTTCAATATTCACGATCTCACCGGAAAGTGGTGCATAGATTTCCACTTCAACTGCTTTCTTCTCTTTTGAGCCAAATAGTTTGTCAAATAAACCCATTTTAATCATCTCCTGAAGTTTGAAATTTAGTCGTATTTTAGCTTAAAAAGCCTAATTTGTATTTAATTTAATGCTTTTTCTGCTAAAAAATCAATCACTAAACGTTCGATTTCTGCCGCAGTCGGTTGTTGTAACGCCTTTTCTGCCAGTAATTTTGCGTCTTGATAATTAACGTTACGAATTAATTTCTTAATCCGCGGCACAGAAATCGCACTCATACTAAATTCATCTAGCCCCATTCCTAACAACAAGACAGTAGCACGTTCATCGCCGGCTAATTCACCGCACATTCCCGTCCATTTTCCTTCCGCATGAGAAGCATCAATCACTTGTTTAATTAAACTCAGTACAGACGGACTCATTGGGTTATATAAATGAGAAATGAGCTCATTGCCACGATCTACGGCTAACGTATATTGGGTTAAATCATTTGTACCAATACTAAAGAAGTCCACTTCTTTCGCTAAGAATTTGGCATTCACCGCAGCGGATGGCGTTTCCACCATCACACCGATTTGGATATTTTCATCAAAATCTTTGCCTTCATTGCGTAATTCAACTTTTAATTCTTCAATGACGGATTTCAACTCACGAATTTCTTCTACAGAAATAATCATTGGGAACATTACCGCTAACTTACCGTAAGCTGAAGCACGCAATACTGCTCTTAATTGCGCATTTAAAATTTCGCGACGATCTAACGCAATACGAATAGCACGCCAACCAAGGAATGGATTCATTTCTTTCGGCAAATCCAAATACGGCAATTCTTTATCACCACCAATATCCATGGTACGCAATATCACCAAATTGCCATTCATGGCTTCCACGACGTCTTTGTAAGCGATAAATTGCTCTTCTTCTGTCGGCAGTTGATCGCGATCCATAAACAAGAATTCCGTGCGGTATAGCCCCACCCCTTCTGCGCCATTGCGCTCCGCACCTTCGATATCACGAATGGTACCGATATTCGCAACCACATCCACACGGTGTCCATCTAGCGTTAATGCCGGCAAATCTTTTAACTTCGCCAACTCAGCTTTCTCATCGGCTAATTTCGCTTGCAATGCTTTTAAACGCTGAATGTCTTCTTGGGAAGGATTGACATAAACCACATTATTTAACGCATCCAGAATTAAAAAATCACCGGTATTTACCAACTCGGTAACATTGTTCGTCCCAACAATTGCCGGTAATTCAAGGGAACGCGCCATAATGGAGGTATGTGATGTGCGACCACCGATATCCGTCACAAAACCTAACACCTTATCTAAATTTAGCTGTGCTGTTTCAGAAGGCGTTAAATCATAGGCAACTAAAATCGCCTCTTCATTAATTTCACCTAAATCAACGATGTGCATGCCTAAGATATTTTTAATTAAGCGATTGCCAATATCACGAATATCACCGGCACGCTCTTTTAAATACTCATCGTCGATTTCCGACAAAATGGCGACTTGCTGATCAATCACCACATTCGCCGCCACTGCCGCATTCACATGATTTGAACGAAGATAATCAATGATTTCCTCTTCCAGCTCTTCATCTTCCAAAATCATTAAATGCCCTTCGAAGATGGCAGCTTTTTCTTCGCCTAAAGATTGATAAGCACGCTCTTTAATTGAGTTTAACTGCTCTACAGCCGCCTCACGTCCTGCGTAAAAACGCGCGATTTCTTCCTCGACTTGGCTGTCTTTAATCTTTTGCATATCCAGTACAATTTTTTCTTCTTTAAGCACAAGTGCTTTACCAAAAACAATGCCTGGTGAAGCCGGAATTCCTGAAATCATAGTTACCTTCTATAAAAAATCTATCCTAAAACTCAAATTGATTAAAAATCAATCATTCTTAAAATAAAGCAAAAGCCATGACCTGCTACATCGCCTCTTTAATCATAAAGAAAGATTGCCGCAAATCATGGCTTGGTTATTATTCTAAGGTTGGAATTAATGCCACAAGATGTTCAACAGCTTTTTCTGCATCCTCACCTTCTGCAGAAATCGTAATCACGGTACCTTGCGTGAGCATCAACGTTTGTAATTTAAACAAACTTTTTGCACTGGCACTTTTACCGGCTGAAGAAACCGTAATATCAGAAGCAAATGCTTTCGCTTCTTTAACGAATTGTGCTGCCGGACGCGTATGCAAACCATTAGGTGCAGTGATTTCAACATCTTTTGAATACATATGAGTTTCCTCTAAAAAATTAATTGAATCCGATAAGTCCATTTAGCATTTTGATGGAATCTTGTCTAAAAAGACTAAAATAAATGCGCCGTAGTATCCTGATAATCGCTCCATTACGCAAGGCGATTTCAATAAAAATTTGAACTGGATCACAAAAAAACGACGTCAAAGTTTAATTTATTAACCAAAATTTAACAAGGTTTTGAGCAAAAGAAGTGGCTGACATTGACTTATTCAACAGAAAAATGGCGCTGCGATTTCATTTCTTTTTTACTGCTGAGTAAACGATGATAATTTTCATAGCGAACAGCACTGATTTTGCCTTCTTCTACCGCCTGACGTAAGGCACAGCCGGGATCATTTAAATGCTTACAATCACGAAACTTACAAGTCCCCAGCACGGCTTGGAATTCTCGATAACCTTTTGTAATCTGCTCATCTTCCAAATGCCACAAACCAAATTCACGGATACCCGGTGAATCAATTAAACTGCCACCTTGCGGTAAATGATACAAACGGGAGGAAGTTGTGGTGTGTTGCCCAAGGCCCGAAGTTGAACTAATTTCTCCGACCAACGCGTCCACCTCCGGCAAGACAGCATTAATCAAACTGGATTTTCCTACGCCGGATTGTCCTACAAAAATAGACACGCCATCCGATAAAAGTGCGGTCAGTTTTTCCAGATTTTTTTTATTCTGCGCGGAAACCATCAGCGTTTGATAGCCAATATCACGATAAATTTTCAGCTGTGAATCCACGTCTTGCCATTGTTCTTCCGTCAACATATCGGCTTTATTCAACACAATAATGGATTCAATGTTGGCTTCTTCGCACACCACCAAATAACGATCAATAATATTCAGCGACAAACTCGGCAATACGGAAGAAATGATGATAATACGATCAATATTGGCCGCAATAACTTTAATGCCGTCATAATAATCCGGACGGGAAATTTCATTTTTACGCGGATGAACCCCTTCAATTACGCCGCTCACCCCTTGCAATTGTTCATTGCCTTGCCGCCAAATCACGCGATCGCCCACGACAACACTCGCCAATGTGCGACGCAAGTTACAACGAAAAATCTCGCCTTGCGCATTTTCCACATCCGCATGACGGGCATAGCGCGTGACGACCAAACCCTCCTGCGAATCGCCCAGCATATCATCCTGCCAATCAATGTCTTTCTTCTGATGGCGATGTAATACCTTATTATTATTGGATTGAATTCGGCGTTTTTGATTTTGCGTTAATTTGGGTTTACTCATACAAAGTGCGGTCGTTTTTTATAGCGTTTTTCGCTAGAATAAGGAAAATTTTCGCATAGGATACCTTATATAATGACATTAGATAAACAAAATCTGATCTGGATTGATCTTGAAATGACAGGCTTAGATCCGGAAAAAGAACGCATTATTGAAATTGCAACCATTGTGACCGATAAAAATTTAAATATTCTTGCCGAAGGCCCTGTTATAGCCGTCCACCAATCTGATGAATTACTCAATAAAATGAGCGACTGGTGCGTAAAAACCCACACCGCCAATGGGCTGGTTGAACGTGTTAAAAACAGCAAATTAACCGAACGCGCGGCAGAATTACAAACCTTGGATTTTCTCAAAAAATACGTTCCCAAAGGGGTCTCACCGATTTGCGGCAACAGTGTGGCGCAAGACAAACGCTTTCTCTTCAAATATATGCCGGAGCTTGCAGACTACTTCCACTATCGCCACCTTGATGTCAGTACATTAAAAGAATTAGCTGCTCGCTGGAAACCGGAAATTCTGGACGGCTTTAGTAAACAAAACACCCATTTGGCGTTAGACGACATTCGCGAATCCATCAAAGAACTCGCTTACTATCGCGAACATTTTTTAAAGATGGACTAAATCGACGAATATATAAACAAGTAAATCATTTTCCTGATTTTATGCTTGCACTGCCTAAAAATATTCGTATAATGCCGTCTCATTCATTTGATGTGAATGCGGGAATAGCTCAGTTGGTAGAGCACGACCTTGCCAAGGTCGGGGTCGCGAGTTCGAGCCTCGTTTCCCGCTCCATTCTTAACATCAACTCTCTGCGGGAATAGCTCAGTTGGTAGAGCACGACCTT
>NZ_KE952619.1:38775-49421 GCF_000466335.1 Aggregatibacter sp. oral taxon 458 str. W10330
GGTCGCGAGTTCGAGCCTCGTTTCCCGCTCCAAATTCACAATCCCTCGCCTTTGCGAGGGATTTTTTTATGCTTAATTTTTCCTCGTTTCCCTTTCTCTGGCGAAAAAGGGAACGTATTTCTGTATTTTCTCAATTTAACTTAAAAAAGCACCGCACTTTTAGCGTCTTTACAGCACTAACTGCTTATTATGAAACTGTTGCAACGTGCAACGATGACCCACACTGAGAATAATCATGTTTGGGAAACGGCTGCGGATGATTTTATACAGCAATTCTTCCGTCGGTTCGTCCAGTGCCGATGTGGTTTCGTCTAAAAAAATCACATCGGGTTGCATCAGAAGAATGCGAATAAATGCCACCCGTTGCAATTCTCCCGGCGAAAGAATAGCTTGCCAATCATTGGATTCGTTAAGAGACGGAATGTATTTGCTCAAACGGCACTGCTCCATTGCCAACTCCAATTCGCCACGTTTAGGTTCAATATTCGGATAGCAAATCGCTTCGCGTAACGTGCCTTGCGGCATATACGGGCGTTGTGGCAGAAACAGACTGTTGCTACATGGACGCTCTACCCAACCTTCCGTATCAAACGGATAAATCCCCGCAATGGCTTTGAGTAACGAGGTTTTTCCTGCGCCAGAGGGGCCTTGAATGAGCAAAGCATCGCCATTTTGCAAATCCACGTTCAAATCCTTCAACAAGACTTTTCCGTTGCCGTCTTTAATCCCGAAATGATGCAATGACACCCGATAGGAACATTCCACCGGTTGATGAATCTCTGTGCCGTCCAATTCGTCTAATTTGGTAAAAAAACCATACAAACGGTTTAAGCGCGCTTGATACAACGTGAATTCTTCATAGAACAAACGAAAGAAAGACAACGCCCTCATGAGACGATTAAAGGCTTGCACCGTTTGGTGCATATCACCTAATTTCACCTGTCCGGCAAAGAAACGCGGCGCTTGCAACATGAGCGGTAGAATCATGGCAATTTGCGTCACGCCGGTATTAAATCCGTCCAACCCCAACATACGGCGCACAATCACCCAACGGTTGTGAATGATAGCGTGAAATTTCGCTTGTAAATTTGACCGCTCTTTTGTTTCACCGCCGTAAAACGCAATACTTTCTGCGTTATCACGCACGCGAATTAAGGAATAACGGTAATCCCCGTTCAATCGTTCTTTATCAAAATTCAATTTAATCAGTGGGTGTCCAATCCAAACGGAAAGTGCGGTGGCGACGATGATAAAAATATAAATAAAGAACACCACGCCTTTCGGAATCGGCACGCCGAGCAACACCAATATCCCTGACAAGCCCCACAGAATAATCGTAAATTCAATGGTGGACATCACGGAATTAATTAAACCTTGTAACATGGTAACCGTGCCGCTAATAAATTCGCGGGCATCTTGTTCGATACGTTGATCGATGTTATCCGGCAATTCTTTTTCGTATTTCAGACGATAATAATTTTTATGGTGCAACCAACGCACCAGCATTTCATTATTAAGTTTTTCCAACCAACGAATTTCAAACAGCTGGCGTACAAAATAATTGATAATGGAATGCACGATTTTGAACATCACCAACAAGGCATTCAGCCCGGCAAAAAACCAAAAGGCGTCGGCTTTTTGTTCTTGTAACGAGGTATAAAGCCCATTATAGAAAAAGGAATTCAGCACGCTGATTCGCACTTCCAGCAAAATCAAGGTCAGCAACAATAAAAGCAAACCGATAATTTTGTATGCCGATGAGGTTTGCACACAAGGTTGTGTAATCAGCCAAAAGCGTTGCCCGAAGCCTGTTCGTTTAAGCGTCAATGCTAATACTGCCAACACTGCCGACACGCCCAAAAGTGCGGTCAAAATCCAAGATAAACTATTATTAACTTCTGTTTGCCAATCCATTTGAATATCCAAAAAGAAAGGGCGTTAAACGCCCTTTAGGGATGAATGTATTTAATTAGAATTCCACTTTGGTATTAAAGATAAACTCACGTCCATAACCCAACGCCACCGGAATCAGCGTGTTTGTTGCATTGCCTGAAGTGGATGGGAAGTAGGTTTTATCCGTTAAGTTTTTACCGTTAAGTTGGAATGACACTTTCTTGCCGGAGATTTTGGTGTCGTAGGCAATGAAGGCGTCATACACCACGGCGTGTGGAATTTTATACGATTTCGCGTAGTTATTTGTATAGGCATACCAAGATCCCAAATAACGGGCACCACCGCCAATACGGATATTACCGAAATCAAATTCGCCCACATTATAAGCCAAGAATAAGGAGGCTTGATGTTTCGGTACGCCGGAAAGCTGTTGATTCACCGCCTCAGGGTATTTTGCATTTTCTAGGGATTTCACTTTCGTGTAAGTATAGTTTGCGGCTGCACTCAAGCGTTCGGTAAGTTGACCGTTTAAATCAAATTCGACACCACGAGAGCGTTGTTTACCAACAATGTTTAACTCAGCATTAGCGCCGCTACCCACCGTTTCTGCCACATTGCGTTTATTAATATTAAATAAAGACACCATGGCGTTAAAATCAGCATTTTCATACTTCGCACCAATTTCAACGGATTTGCCTTGTTCAGGTTTCAAATCGCCGTTCACAGGGGTTGCAACGCTCATTTGCGGGCGGAAGGATTCCGCATAGTTGGCAAAGGTCGCGATATTCGGCGTGAATTTATACACTGCGCCTAGTTGATACAACAATTTGCCATCATGTTGATCTGTATTAGCGGTCTTCGTTAAGTTTTGCCCTTTTGACAGATCACAATTCGCCGCATTTAAGCAGTGGCGACCGGCAAATTGGTCAAAATACTCATAACGCAAACCACCGGTAACAATAACGCTATCCGTTAAATAGGCTGTATCCTGAACATAAACGCCAAGGGTTTTTAGATGGTTATATTGATAGGCATTACCGTTGCCGTTTTTCTTCTGCGCAACAGGATTGGTGTAGTTCGGATGATCAATATTAATATCGGAATCCATGATGCCTTGGTTATAAATCGGACCAAGATCACGAACATTACGCATCACATCCACACCGGCAACAAAACGGTTAGCAATCTCACCAATACCGAATTCACCCACAACATTAACGGTTCCGCTATGCACACGTTGATCACCTTGTTGTTGCTCAATGGCTCGGCGTACATGACGTGCTTTTAATTCCGGAGAGGTGATCACGCCCTTTTTATTTTTAACCGCAGGGATCGGCGTGTCTGCAACATTAATATTTGAAATACGCGCTTGATTATAGAAATATTCATAACGGGCATAGTTATAACCGGCGTTTAACTTCCAGTTATCGTTAAGCTTATGCTCAACTTTAAAATCAATGTTATCGGTTTTTGCCGTAGTTTCATTATTCGGCTCATCTAAACGACGGGAGACCGGAATATTCGGCAGAGAATTGGTTGCCGTTAATAAATTCGTCCCACGATCAAATGGCTCAAGAATGTCTTTATGTTCATACGCCACTAAGGCTTTGGTGGTGTCATTTTCCCAAGAAAGTGAAGGCGAGTAAGTGGTATTTTTAATTTTGCCGAAGTTACGCCAGTAATTCTTTTCTTGTTTGTCATAAATAAAACGATAAGCAAAGCCGTTGCCTAAGCCACCGGTGAAATCCACTTGTGTTCCCCACAAACTATGATTTCCCAATGTGCCGCCCACTACATATTTCGGCGTTTGTTGCGGTTTTTTGGTAATGATATTGACAACACCGCCCGGATCTTGAATGCCATAAAGCACAGAAGCAGGGCCTTTTAAGACTTCGACGGTTTCCGTGGTGGCACTAAAGTTCTTGGCAGGTCCGGCTTGCAAGCCGTTACGCATAATCGAGTTATCACGATTGCCACCGAAACCACGTTTTTGAATGGAATCAAACATGCCGCCTAAGGTATTGGCTTGACTAACGCCACTCACATTGTAAAGCGCATCAATTAAGGATTCGGGTTTGCGATCTTTTAATAATTGGGTGGAAAGAATATTCACCGTGTTCGGTGTATCCAATACAGGTACTTCGGCTTTTGAGACCACAGACGTCCCGGTGGTTTGATAACCGTTTTGCTTAATGCCGGTATCTTCCACAGTGATTTGTTCAAGATTTTCCGCTTTTTCTTCCGCATAAGCAGACATGGATACCGCCGTTAAAAGTGCGGTGGAAATCAGGCTTAATTTAAATTTCATAACATTACCTTTTCGAGTCAAAAAACGGCGGCATTATAGCTGAAAAGTTTCAGCCGAAAAAGAGAATTATTCTCTTTTAAGCACTAAAAAACATCTCAAAAAAACAACCGCACTTTAGATGAAAAAAGCCTGCTACAAAAGTAACAGGCTTCTCTTTATTTCAATTTTTCTAAGCGCGCTAACAACACTTCGTCCGGCAAACGCTGAATTTTTCGGAGACGATAAATTAATAAAATCGCGGCTAAGGTTAAACTCACAATAAAGGCGATCCAGAACCCTTTTGCCTCAATACCACCGGTAATAATCAAATCGGTACGCGCCAATGTGTAACCGAGTGGCATACCGACAACCCAATAGCAAAATAATGTGATGTATAAAATGGCTTTGGTGTCTTTATAACCACGCAACACGCCACCGATAATCACTTGCACCGTGTCGGAAAATTGGTATAGCGAGGCAATTAATAATAAGGTGCCTGCCATGGCAATCACTTCAACGTCTTTCACAAAAATGGCAGCAATATGCTCACGTAAAGTTACCGTTAAAAATGCAGTCACAATCGCAACCGATAATCCCACAGCCAAGGCGGAATAGGCCACCAATTTTGCTCCATGCGGCGATTTTTCGCCTAAACGTTGCCCGACTAAGATCGTAGTAGCCATGCCAATCGACATAGGCAACATGAAGACAAACGAACTGGTGTTTAAGGCAATTTGATGGCTCGCCACCACATCAGCACCAAGGGGGGATAGAAATAATGAAGTCAATGCAAATAACGCCACTTCACAACACAGCGCCATGGCGATAGGAAATCCAAGTTTCAGCAACTTGCTCAATGTACGCACATTCGGACGTTCGATAATCTTGTCGAAGACCTTTAAATCACGTTGATTTCTCGCGCGCATGCAATAAGTCAACATGAGAAGACACATCGTCCAGTTCACGATTGCCGTCGCAATACCACAGCCCACCGCCCCAAATGCCGGAATACCGAGTTTGCCGTAAATGAAAATATAGTTAAGGGGAATGTTGAGCATTAAACCAAGGAAAGCAATCACCATGGCAGGCTTGGTTTTGGCAATACCGTCATTTAAACAACGAAAATTAATCATTAATAAATAACCTGGCAAGCCCCAAATCATGGCGTGTAAATAACCGCTTGTGATCTCTGCCAAACGGGGTTCCATATCCATGTTTTGCAAAACAACATCACTGTGATAAATCAATAAACCGAGGGGAATGCAGCTAAAGAACACAATCCAGATGCCTTGACGTACCTGATGAGCAATCCGCTTACGCTGACCGGAGCCATTCAAATAGGAAATGGTCGGAGGCAAGGCGAGTAACAACCCGTGTCCGAATAACACCAATGGCAACCAAATGGAGGCCCCCACGGAGATGGCTGCCATGTCTGCTGCGCTCACGCGCCCTGCCATGATGGTATCCACCATCCCCATGGAATTTTGCGCAATTTGTGCAAGCAAAATCGGTATGGCGATAGCAATTAATTTTTTGGCTTCAATATGGTATTCTTTGACGAAGTTTACATTCATAAATAAATAGATGTCGAGGTCATTATGTTTACAGGCATTGTGCAAGGTACGGCACAAATTAAGGCTATTACAGAAGCGGCTAATTTTAGAACACACGTGGTGGAAATGCCACAAGAAATGCTGAAAGGATTACAAATCGGTGCGTCCGTTGCGCACAATGGTGTGTGTTTAACCGTAACCAAAATCCAAGATAATTTGGTGAGTTTCGACTTAATGCAAGAAACCTTGAAAATCACAAACTTGGGCGAGTTAAAGGCTGGTGATTTCGTGAATATCGAACGCGCCATGCAAATGGGCTCAGAAATCGGCGGGCATATATTATCCGGTCATGTGTATTGCACGGCAGACATCATTGAACGCATTCCTTCCGAAAACAACCTACAAATTTGGTTCCAACTGCCGAATCAAGACATGATGAAATATGTGTTAACCAAAGGCTTTATTGCCGTGGATGGCATTAGTTTAACCATTGGTGAAGTCCGCGAACAAAGTTTCTGCGTCAACCTGATTCCGGAAACCATTCATCGTACGTTGATTGGCAAGAAAGAGGTGGGCGAAAAAGTCAATATTGAAATCGATCCGCAAACGCAAGCTATTGTGGATACGGTGGAACGTTATTTGGCGCAGAAATAATCACAAAGTGCGGTCGAAAAAGACAACGTTTTTTAAGCTAGCTTTGCTTAGCGTGCCAAACGACCGCAAAAATTACACACATTTTCTTAAAATCACTTTACAAAGGATATAATTTATGCAAGCGAGACGAGACGAGACGACCAAGATTGTCGATGAAAACCCTGCCCTACAACAAGCCTTTTTAAACGATCTCGACGAAAAACTTTGGTCATCTGCCGATAAATTGCGTCAACAGCTTGACGCCGCCAACTATAAACACATCGTTCTTGGTCTGATCTTCTTAAAATACATTTCCGACAGTTTCACCCACCAACAAGCCAAAATTCAGGCGGAACTCACCGATCCTGAAAACGCGCTCTATCTTGACCGCACTTTTTACGACACCGAAGAAGAATACCAAGAAGCCTTAACCGCCGAGCTGGAAAACCGCGACTACTACACCGCCGACAATGTGTTCTGGGTGCCGCAGCAAGCCCGTTGGGATGAGATTAAAGCCGTTTCCATCTTAAACATCGGCGCAGAGCTGCCTTGGGGAGGGAAATTTTCCGGCGTGGCAAAACTGATTGACGATGCCTTCGATGCCATTGAAAAAGACAACGAAAAACTCAAAGGTGTTCTCCAACGCATCAGTGGCTATGCCGTAAACGAAGACACCCTGCGCGGGCTGATCATCCTCTTCTCCGATACCCACTTTACCCGCCCGACTTACAACGGCGAGCCCGTGCATTTAGGCGCAAAAGACATTCTCGGCCACGTTTACGAATACTTCCTCGGTCGCTTTGCCCAAGCCGAAGGCAAACGCGGCGGACAATATTTCACGCCGAAATCCATTGTTTCCCTGATTGTCGAAATGCTCGAGCCATACTCCGGCCGCGTGTATGACCCGGCCATGGGCAGCGGCGGCTTCTTCGTGCAAACCGAACGCTTTATCACCGCCCATCAAGGCAACATCAACAACGTGTCCATCTATGGGCAAGAATTCAACCCCACCACTTGGAAACTCGCTGCCATGAATATGGCGATTCGCGGCATTGATTACGACTTCGGCAAACACAACGCCGACAGCTTCACGCAGCCGCAACACATCGACAAAAAGATGGATTTCATCATGGCAAACCCGCCATTCAACATCAGCGATTGGTGGAGCGAATCCCTTGCAGATGATCCACGTTGGGCATACGGCACACCGCCCAAAGGCAACGCCAACTTCGCGTGGTTGCAACACATGATTTACCACCTCTCGCCCAACGGCAAAATGGCATTATTACTTGCCAATGGCTCAATGAGCAGCCAAACCAACAACGAAGGGGAAATCCGCAAAGCCATCATCAATGCCGACTTGGTGGAATGTATGGTTGCCCTGCCCGGCCAGCTTTTTACCAACACCCAAATCCCTGCCTGTATTTGGTTTTTAAACCGCAACAAAAAGCGCAAAGGCGAAGTATTATTTATCGACGCCCGCCAAATCGGCTACATGAAAGACCGCGTATTGCGTGATTTCACCGCTGACGACATCGCCAAAATTGCCGACACCCTCCATGCTTGGCAAACATCAGACGGCTATGAAGACCAAGCCGCTTTCTGTAAATCCGCTACTTTAGAAGAGATTAAAGACAACGACTTCGTCCTCACACCGGGACGCTACGTCGGCACCGCAGAACAAGAAGACGACGGCGTGCCATTTGCAGAAAAAATGCAAAATCTGACCGCTCTTTTGAAGGAGCAATTTGCGAAAAGTGCAGAGTTGGAAGCGGAGATTAAGAAAAATTTAGGGAGATTGGGGTATGAGTGATTGGCAAATGGTAACATTAGAAGGTGTAACAGAAAGTATTAATACAGGATTAGATGCTATTCGTAGAGCTCCGATTGTTGAACATAAAACAAATTTACGTTGCTTGAGAATACAAGATATTTCTCAAAATAAGTCATTTGATAAATGGGGATATACTGAGGTTAAAGATACAGACTTCAAAAAATTTCAGCTTGTTCCTAACGATATTATTATGGCAAGAACTTGTTCTACAGGTATTTGCTATCTAGTAAAAGAAGAATTACCTGCCGTTTTTAATAATGGCTTAGCAAGAATACGTTTGAAAATAGAAAAAGTTGATCCGCAATTTATTTATTATGTTTTCAAGTCAAAACATTTTAGCGGTTATATTGATGGAATATCTGGTGGTACATCTGTTCAATTAAATATGAAAATTGGTGATTTATCGAAATACCAATTTAAGTTACCTCCACTTTCAGAACAAAAAGAAATTGCTAGAATTTTATCTGATTTAGATAAAAAAATAGAACTCAATACTCAAATCAACCAAACCTTGGAACAAATCGCCCAAGCCCTGTTTAAAAGCTGGTTTGTCGATTTCGATCCTGTGCGTGCCAAAGTCCAAGCGCTTTCAGACGGCCTTAGCCTTGAACAAGCAGAACTGGCAGCCATGCAGACAATCAGCGGAAAAACATCCGAAGAATTGACCACACTTTCACAAACACAGCCTGAACGCTACGCCGAATTAGCCGAAACCGCCAAAGCGTTTCCGTGTGAGATGGTGGTAGTTGATGGGGTGGAGGTGCCGAAGGGGTGGGAGGTTAAGCCTTTTGGTTCTCTTTTAGAAAATACAATCGGAGGGGATTGGGGTAAAGAGGAAGAAGACGAAAAACATACGGAAAATGTTTTTATCTTTAGAGGAACAGATCTTCCTAATATTCAAACAAATGAATTTGATGCAATCCCTAAACGATATATTACAAAAAATAAATTGAAAAGCCGTAAGGCAAAATATGGCGATATTATTATTGAAGTCTCAGGAGGAAGTAAAAACCAACCAACAGGGCGGTCATTGTTAATTACAAAAAATTTACTTTGTAACTTTGATCTTCCAGTTATTCCTGCTAGCTTTTGTAGATTATTTACACCAATCAATGAAAAAATTGCTGTATTGCTGGCTTGTCATTTAAAAATGATTTATACACAAGGAAAAACTTGGGAATATCAATTACAAAGTACAGGGATTAGCAATTTCCAAACAAAAAATTTTCTTGAAAATGAACTTATTGTTATTCCTGATGAAAATATATTCAATACCTTTTATGAAAAAGTAGGTGTTATCTTTGAAAAAATGACATCAAATGAAAATATGCTTTTAAGTAAAACAAGAGAGTTATTACTGCCTAGATTATTGAATGGAGATTTTTGTGCTCATGTGTAAAGTAACTAATATTGATAAAATTAATATCATTAATATATCAAATGTAGATTCAATAGAAGATTATATATTAGAAAAATACGATAACAACCAAGAAGGATTTCATTCAATCAAAATAGAAACAATGGAACAACTAAAAGTTTTAATTAATAGCATATATAATGACTCTCTAAAAATACCCTTTATTTTCAGAGGGCAACGAAATTCAAACTGGAAAATAACAAGCACATTGGAAAGAGAAATTACATCAGTATTTACACCTACAAGTGAAGATTATAATAAGATTGCAAAAGCACATTTAGCTAACGTTAAAAAATTGATAAGAGGAAAGGCTAACGTTCAATTCCTTCTTCTTAATGATTCTCCTGAAAATGATGAAGAACTTTGGGCGATTGGTCAACACTATAACTTAAAAACACCTTTAGTGGACTGGACAAAATTTTTTTCAATGCTCTATTCTTTGCATTTCATAAACAAAAAAATGATACATCATATAGAGCTGTTTACAGATTAGCCTATAACTTTCAAAATATAGACAAAGAACATAAATATATTTATGAACCAAAGATAGATTACTATGGGAGAATCACAGCTCAACAAGGATTATTTACTTACTGGGGAATTGATTTTCATTTAAAAACATTAAAAGAGAAGTTATTTAATATACCTCAAATAAAATCGGAAGAAGATAAAAATGCAATAACCAGCATAATGATTAGAAAATATTATATTTCTGAGAATTTAAGAGATGAAATTTTAAAGCTACTTAATTTCTATGGTGTTACTGAAGAATATATATACCCTGACTTAGACGGAATAATTAATAAAGCTAATAATGATTTAGAAAAAATAATAATATCCTCTTTACCAAATAATCCACAAGGTTGATTTCACTTCTGCCAAATCTCCCCTATCCCCTCTTTGCTAAAGAGGGGGACTATTTGGAAGGTTTATTAGCTTCAAGCGGTCGAATTAACAGCAAAATTACTCATGAAAAACACCTAAACTAAAACTATGCTCAATACCATTCCCCTCTTTAGCAAAGAGGGG
>NZ_KE952620.1:0-3960 GCF_000466335.1 Aggregatibacter sp. oral taxon 458 str. W10330
ATTTAAGTTAACTAACCTGTCCAACTTTTGGGGGCAGATCAAAGCGCGGTTAAAAATTTAGAGGATTTTCAACCGCACTTTAGTCTTATTATTCAGCCAGTTCTGTTTGCTCGTGTGCCATCAATTCTTGACCCACATCGTCTAGCAAACTTAAGTAACGTTCATAATGTTTCAACATATCGGCAATCAATTCATCTTGGTCCATATATTGCACATCATAACCCACTCGACCATCAAAGAAATAAGTGTATGGCTCATAGGTCATACTATGTTGGATATGTGGCAAGTTATCATCATTAATTAATTGCTCTGACACCTCACGACCGATAGATTTCACCCCGTACATAAAGTCTCGCATCAAATCTTTTTGAATGACTAACTCGACTGCAGGTTCATCTTGATCAAATAACGTGTTAATTTGCACGCTCAAGTCATATTTGCCGATCAACTCTTGACGTAATTCTCGCATAGCCGGTAATACCGTATGTTTAAGGAAACGTAAAATATCTTTTTCTTGCGTTTGGTTCATCATTTGTTCCAAACGTTCTTTCCATTTATCCCCCGTCCAGAAAATACTGGTTGGATTAACTTTGGTATCAAAATATTTTTTATCTGCACTCAAGCCTTTCCATAAACTAAAGCACATCAGCAACATCAACATCGCAAAAGGTAATGCTACCAACAAGGTCATTGCCTGCAGGTTTGCCAAACCACCCGATTGCATTAAAACAATCGCGACGACTGACATTAATACACCCCACATCACAGCCTGCCAACGAGGTGCTGCAAGGCTTTTATCGCGTGATGCAATGTTATTTAATACATAAATACCGGAGTCTGCCGAGGTGATAAAGAATAAAGAAATCACCACCAAACTCACTAAACCCGTCACACCAGAAAGCGGTAAATAATCTAAGAATTTAAAGAGTAACGTTTCAGGCGAGGAAATCATTTGCCCTAACGTACCTGCAGCTTCACCATCATTCAACCAAATGGCCGTATTACCAAATACGGTAAACCACAAGATGCCGAACATGCTAGGAATCACCAACACGCCAAAAATAAATTCGCGAATGGTACGTCCTCTCGAGATACGCGCAATAAATAAACCGACAAATGGTGCCCAAGAACACCACCATGCCCAATACAGAATTGTCCAACCGCTAAACCAGCCAGTATGTTCTTGTTCATAAACATAGGTTTTGAAGCTTAATTGGACTAAGTTGCTGAGATAAGTTCCGATATTGTCGCTAAAAGCGGATAATAAATAAAGTGTTGGCCCCGCCACTAAGACGAAAATCAACAAACAGAAAGCTAATGTTAAATTCAGCTCACTTAAGATTTTTACCCCTTTCCCTACACCGGAAATCGCGGAAAATATCGCTAAACTCATTACCACGGCAATTACGACAACTTGCAAGCTGAAGCTATTTTCGCTAATCCAGCCTAATTGATGTAAGCCTGCACCCAATTGTGATGCACCAAAACCTAATGTTGTGATAACACCAAATAAGGTGGCAAGTAACGCCATAATGTCGATAAGATCGCCTAACTTGCCATTAATACGCTCTTTCAATAACGGATAGAAACAAGAACGTAATGCCAAAGGTAATTTGTAACGGAATCCAAAGTAAGCCAATGCCAACGCAATCGTGCCATACACCGCCCAGGCATGAATTCCCCAGTGGAATAAGGTGTGTAACAAGGCTTCTTGTTGCTTATGCTCTGCGCTGCCTGTGGTAATATCAGATAAGTAATGCGTCAATGGTTCTGCTACACCAAAGAACATCAACCCTACCCCCATACCGGCAGCAAATAACATCGCCAACCAAGACAGAAAACCAAATTCAGGCTCTTCTTCATCATTGCCTAATTTGATATTACCTAGGCTACTGACTGATAAAATGACTAAAAAGCCCAAAAATACTGAGAATGCTAATACGTAAAACCAACTAAAGTTGGCAAAAATGCCCGATTTAGCAGCATTTAATAAAGTTTGTGTTTGTTCAGGTGCGATTAAAATCATCGCGACAAGCAACACCACAAAAAATAACGTTGCACCAATCACTAAAGGATTGAACGACGTTTGCTTTTCCATAAATTTAGATAAAGACAACGCTTCCCCCTTAAAAATTAAGTGAATAAAAATAAAATCAGATTAAATAAAATAAGGCTTTAAGCCCTAAATGGTGAGATGGAACCATCGCAAATGATAGCACGGAGAAGTGCGATTTTGAAGGAAACACTCAGTAGGATTTGAGTGGATTGTTTCCAATTACAAAATATATATTATCAAAATATCAATATTTTTTCAAATTTCCTAAAATTGAAAAATCCTGAAAGAAAAAGTGCGGTCAGAAAAATCGTTAAGCCTGAAGTTTTCATTGGTAAAAAAGATGTTAGAACAAGGGCTTAGTCGGCTTAAACCGACAGAATGCCCGATTATTCATAGCGACCAAGGTGTATTGTATGGCACGGCGGAATGGGTAAAGATGTTGGAAGGTAAAGCGGTTCAAAGTATGAGTCGCCGAGGAAATTGCTACGATAATGCGGTGATTGAAAGTTTTTTTGCGATACTAAAATCAGCGTGTTTTTACTCACGAACTTATCATTCAATCGCTGAATTACAGGCTGAGATTGAAGAATATTTGGTGTATTACAATCAAAAACGAATTAAACTTGGTTTAAAAGGATTGAGCCCGGTGCAATACCGAGCTCAATATTTAAGTTAACTAACCTGTCCAACTTTTGGGGGGCAGATCATTTTGCTACGCTAGCGCAAAAATCTCACAAAGGAACACGTATGAAACCGTTATTATTGGCACTTTCTTGTGGTGTCTTCTTTAATCTTGCCGAGGGGCATCAAGCGACTTCTGCCGGTAATTTAGAACCGGCGATCATCCCTAATGCGCAAGAATATGTGCTTCACAGCCAATTTACGAAAAAAGATTATCGCATTCAGGTGATGCCTATTGGAGAAGTAAAGCATATCGGCTATTCCGTCCTTTATGTATTAGATGGCGATGCCCTTTTTCCGGCGGCTGCCAGCATGGCGCAAAACATGATGGCGCGCGCGCAAGAAACCAATGCTGTGCCATTTTTAATCGTCGGCATCGGCTACCCGAATACTCAACTTCTTAATCCGGCAGAACGCGCGCAAGATTATACGCCGCCGTCAGAACGTTACGATAATACCGGCGATAAAACCAATAAAAAATTTGGTGGTGCGGAAAATTTTTATCGCTTTATTCAGGAAGAATTAGCACCGGATTTACATCGCCGTTTTTCAATTAACGCAGCGCAACAAAACATTTTCGGACATTCTTATGGCGGCTTATTTAGTTTATATAGTTTGTTTAATCACCCGAATGGATTCCGCAACTATCTTATCGCCAGCCCTTCAATCTGGTGGAATCAACAACGGATTTTGCAAGATTTCCCTGCATTTTCCGAACATCTGCAAAACATAAAAGAGAATATTGGCGTGCGTTTCACCGCTGGGGAATATGAACAAAAATTGGCGCCCTATATGAAACAAGATCCTCAACGACAAAAGCAGCTAGATCAGCGCGCCATGGTGACACAAGTCAACAATTTAGCGGAAAAACTGAATGCACTACCTAATGATAAGCTATCCGTTGTGAGTAAAATTTATCCTGAAGAAACCCATATGACCAGTGTCATGCCTGCTTTATTAGATGGTTTGAAGTGGCTTTTTTCTCGCTGTAAAACACAAAAAGATTGTGAATTTTAAACATCAAAGTGCGGTGAAAAAATGTTGTACTTTCTCACCGCACTTTGTCTTTATTTATAGCCAACCAAAGTCTGGTTATAAAAACCATACGCTATGCATATGGAGCCAAATAGCTTAAGCGATGAACAGAAAAAATCCTCGCTATATAATTAACAAGGCTGACAACCAAAATTCAACATATAGGACGATTATTTAACCCCTCGTAG
>NZ_KE952620.1:4060-28847 GCF_000466335.1 Aggregatibacter sp. oral taxon 458 str. W10330
CGATTCACTAAAATAGTGATATGAAAATAAACACAGTTACCGGTTTTCACAATCCCCTTGAAGGGCTTGTGAAGTATAGGCCCTTATAGGGGAGCCTAAAAACCGCACGTTTTACATGCGGATTATTATTCGTCCTTAATTCATTCTTATTTGCTTTATTTTTCTGATTTTGTACGTTTAAACGCGCTCTGCGAATGCCATTGCATATTCGTCATACTGTTCTTCTTCGCCTAAACCGACAAAACCCTAAACCGATTTCTTGTGCTTTATGATGTTATGATAGAATGCAATCATTTCTCCCATTAGGTCAGAGTGAGTCAAAATATGATGAGTTTATGGTCTGCTGTTTTCATTTTAATTCTGCTGATTATTATCAGTGCTATCGTCTCCTCCGCTGAAATTTCCTTGGCGGGCGCACGTCGCATTAAATTGCAAAACATGGTGAACGAAGGTAACACCAAAGCGGCGTTGGTATTGAAATTACAAGAACAACCGGGGCGTTTTATCACGGTCGTACAAATTGGTTTGAATATGGTTGCCGTGCTTGGCGGGGTGATTGGCGAAGCAACAATTCGCGTTTATTTACAAGCTTTCATTAATCAATACACGGACGCGCCTTGGGCGGAAAGTGCCGCTTCATGGCTGGCGTTTATCATTGTCACGGCTTCTTTTATTTTATTCGCAGATTTAATGCCAAAACGCTTGGCGCTGCTCAATCCTGAAGCAATGGCGTTGCGCACGGTGCGTATTATGCAAGTTTGCATTTTCCTGCTGAAGCCGATTGTTTGGATTTTCGACTCGTTAGCGAATATCATTTTCCGTCTGTTTAAAATCTCTACGGTACGAGTAGAAAGCATGACGCCGGAAGACATTGTCGCCGTGGTGGATGCCGGTGCTGAGGCGGGCGTGCTAAAAGCCCAAGAGCATTATCTCATCGAGAATATTTTCGATATGCAACAGCGTACCGTAACCTCTACCATGACCACGCGCGAAAACATTGTGTTTTTAGACCGCACTTTTAATCGTCAACAGGTGCTGGATACCCTAACAAAAAATTCGCACTCTAAATTAATTATTTGCGATAAAGGTTTAGATCACATTCTCGGCTATGTGGAATCGCACAGCTTGCTTACCTTATTTTTAAAAGAAGAACAAGTGCAAGTAACCGACCACCGCTTATTGCGCAAACCGCTATTTGTACCGGATACCCTGTCTTTATATGAAGTGCTGGAACTGTTCAAATCCACCGGTGAAGATTTTGCCATTATTGTGAATGAATATGCTCTGGTTGTGGGGATTGTAACGCTAAATGATGTGATGAGCATTGTGATGGGCGAATTGGTTTCTAATGAAGAAGAACAAATTATCCGCCGTGATGAAGACTCTTGGCTTATTGATGGCGCGACCCCATTGGAAGATGTGAAACGCGCCTTGGATATTGAAGCCTTCCCGCATGACGAGAACTACGAAACGATCGCCGGTTTTATGATGTATATGCTACGCAAAATCCCGAAAAAAACCGATTTCGTGTTGTTCGATCTCTATAAATTTGAAATTATCGACACCGAGAATTTCAAAATCGACCAACTGATGGTGTCTTTCCGTAAAGACTTACCGCAGGAAGAGACAACGATAAATTAGCCTGCCATTTCGCTGCAGACTAACCTAAAGACGCGCTTGAATTAATGCAGTTTTAAGGATGGCCGCAGGAAGCGATTTAAACGACCGACCACAATAATTAAGCCGGTTTTAAAACACCCATGCAAAGCCGCTTGGTGCATACGATACAGGGAAACGTACATCCATTGCGCGATTTTACCTTCGATGGTCATCGATGAACCACCGGTTAATTTGCCACCTAATGCACCAAATGCGGTAAATTCAGATAATGAAACCAACGATCCTTTATCGTTATATTTAAATTCGTTCAGCGGCTTCCCTTCAAATAAGGCTATGATGTTTTTCGCACAGAAACTGGCCATTTGATGAGCCGCTTGGGCTTTCGGCGGAATAGGCTTGCCATCATCTTGCATAAAGAAACAGCAATCGCCCATGGCAAAAATCGTGTCATCTTCTGTCGTTTGCAGGGTTTTCTTCACAACTAATTGATTAATTCGATTGATTTCTAAGCCATCAAAGTTTTGAGTAATCGACGATGTGCGAATACCTGCTGACCACACGATTAAATCTGCCGGAATTTGGCTACCATCTTTGGTAATCAAGCATTTTTTATCCGCCTCGACGATCATGGTATTGGTTTTTACTTTTACACCTAACTTGCTTAATTCTTCTGTTGCATCATTAGAAATGCGTTCAGGCAAAGCCGGTAAAATTCGAGGACCTGCCTCAATCAAGGTAACTTTTAAACGACTGCTGTCAATTTCGCCATAACCATAGGAAGACAGATGCTCTGCTGCATTATATAGCTCGGCAGACAGCTCAACACCCGTCGCACCAGCGCCCACAATCGCAATATTAATGTGACCGTCCTCGGCTAATTGCTGTTTGCTTTCTTCTTCGCCAATATCATCCAACGCTTGGTTTTCACGGAATTTTAAGAATAATTCCAACATTTTCTGTTGAAAGCGCATTGCTTGTGCCGGGCTATCTAAAAAGATGCAATTCTCCGCAACACCTTTCGTGTTGAAATCATTCGATTTACTTCCGATAGCAATGACTAAATAATCGTAAGGAATACGACGGGAGACCACAATCATATCGCCGTCTTCGCCATATACCGGCGCAAGTTCTACATATTTATGTTGACGATTTAAACCGACCATAGATCCTTGCTCAAAATGGAAATGATGATTATACGCATGCGCACGATAACTCAACGCCTCTACCCCATCATCCAAGGCGCCAGTCGCCAATTCGTGTAATAACGGTTTCCATAAATGCGTTTGGTTCCGATCAATCAACGTCACATTTGCACGCTTTTTACGACCCAATTTGTTTCCTAAATAAGTCGCCAGCTCTAAACCACCGGCTCCCCCACCGACAATAACGATGTTTTTCATATGTTTTTCCTAAATAAAAATAATTAAACTAAACACAAAAAAGTTACACAATAGCTCAATAGGCCCCTTTACGTCTCAATACAATATTTACCGTTTTCGCGAGAATGACAATATCATTCCACAAAGACCAATTTTTTACATACCATGCATCTAAATAAACCCGAGTAGAATAATCTACATCATTACGTCCACTAACTTGCCATAAACCAGAAATGCCCGGTCGGACCATTTTATAATAAATAAGATCATCTCCGTAGTACTTCAACTCTAATCTTGTGACAGGACGGGGGCCAACCAGGCTCATTTCACCTTTAAACACATTCCATAATTGAGGTAATTCATCAAGACTGGTTTTACGCAAAATATTACCTATTGGTGTAATGCGAGGATCATTCTTAAGTTTAAATTCTTTATTCCACTGCTGACGAGCTTCAGGATCTCTTGCCAAGATGTCTCTCAAAGCTTGTTGTGAATCCACAACCATTGTACGGAATTTATAGCATTTGAATGTCTTACAGTTACGACCCACTCTCACTTGGCTATAAACAACATTTCCGCCATCTTTTCGAATAATTAAAAATAAACAGAAGAATAACGGTGCAAGCAAAAATAATAGCGCCCCAGAAACAATAATATCAAAAGAACGTTTTACAAAGCGAGTAGAACGTTTGGCAAGATTATTTGGAATACGTAATACAATTGTTTCTGAGCTAAAGAAATGTGAAATTTCTGCACCATAAAGAGGAATACCTTGTAATGCAGGAATAATGGATACATTACGAAAATTCAAAGCAGACAGTTTTTTTACCCAGTAAGCCAATAAGTCCGACTCATTACTCTCTAAAGCAATAAATACTTTTTCATAATGATTTAATTGTGTCAAAAACACTTGCTCAGAAATAAAATCGACATGCTTAGCAAAAACCCCTATTTTCTGGTCAGATACAAACGCGTTTACTTTATAACCTAAATTGGTTTCTTGCTGAATAGCTTTGTAAGCACGAAATGCATTACCCCCTGTGCCGATAATGACACTGGGCATTTCCCATAATTTCATTATTTTCAGGATTTTCTTACAAAAAAAACGAAAAATTGGAAAGCAAAGGAACAATACGATATAGACAGATATCCAAGTTTCGGTGGGATCATGAATCTTAGCAAAAACTAATAATGCTAAATTAATAAAAGAAATAACAAAAATAGAGAAATAAATATCTTTCAATTCATCCCAAAATGGCTTTCTATATGTATAATGGCGATAAAATATCCAAAGAATTACAATACAAGCCAACATAGCGAGTATAAAAGACCCGACACGATAAATAGATCCTTTAAATTCTAAGACATCGCGAGAAAAATCATCTAACGGAGAAAGCCAGTAACCAACAACAATCGAAAAAACAAACGAACAACAATCTGTCAGAATTAAACTTGCCTTATTGATGAGAGGCGTTGAATATTGCACCTTTGTCATTTTTTCCAATATCCCTTGTGCATACTTAGCCACCTACACCATGCATAAGGTAGCTTTTTATAATGATAACCTAATTTAAAACCAACCCATTTGGCAAATGTTGATAATAGCGCTTTAGGTAATAAGTGCGGTGCATTTTTAGATAGAAATTTTAATTCCGAAAGCACGAACTTTTTCCCCTCCGAGGCTGCTTTACCGAAGGTTTGTTGGATCCATGCCTGATCACGCTGAAATACACCAGTATCAAAATAACGTTGAAACTCTTGTTTTAATGTATAGTTATGACTGTGAAATACTGTTGCCTCCGCGCAATAGGCAACTTTATACCCCGATAAAATCATTTTTGCCGTTAAATACATATCTTCCGCTAAAATAGTATTATCCGGAAATCCACCTAATTCCTCAAAAACGGATAGGCGATAAGCCGCAAAAGAATTTGACATAAATGCTGTCTTTATTCCAAGTATAGAAATATCCGCCTGAGATTTCACTTTTGATTCAGACGGATAGTTAAAATAACGGGCATGAGCGGCTAACGGTGTTGCATTATGATGTGGTAACTGTCGCCCACAAACAGCAGCCACTTTAGGATCGGAAAAAGGCGCAAGTAAATTAACCAATGAATCAGAAGATGCCAAAATTGCATCTTGGGTCATAAACACCACAATATCTGCAAAATCTTCCGAAAATTTGACCGCTTGATTGCGCGTTCCCCCGTGATTAAACGCCGATAGTGAAATCGAATGTACACAAAACCCTGCCTCTTCTGATAATTTGACTGTCTCATCAAAAGAAGAGGAATCAATTACAATCACTTGACTGGCTTTCAAGGATTGAGATTGATAGGCATGAACCCAATCCTGCCATTGATTGCCCGCATTGTAGGTTGGTACGCATAATGCAAACGAAAGAGCAGTCATTCTTCTTCCTTATTTTACCAAAAGAGATAATAGCCACTGCTTTAATTTTGGCACACTTTGGTACTCTCTTTTTGAAGAGGGAGGTAAACAATGTGGTTTGCCATATTGTGTAGCAAATTGCTCAAACATTTTAACTTGCCGGATTGCCTGACGAATATTTTTCCAGTAAGACTTAAATCGAATAAAATAATAAAATAGACGCAATTTATGGTTAAACACTCCCACTTGATTTTGGCAATGTTGACGATAATCTAGCAAAGGCTTATCTATAAATTGTGTTTCACCATAATAGCGCGCTAACAGTGCCAACCACCAATCGTGCATATAAAGTTCAGAAAGTTGAGTATAGGATAAAGAATCTAGTGCTAAATTACGTAAAGCACGATTGATCATACAGGCGGCACCTTGCACACAGTTTTTGTACAAAATCGAGTCGTCACTTAAGCATTTGGCACTTAAAGCCTGATAAGCAAAAAAACTAGGCGCAATTTCGTGATTTTGTTCATCAATCAAACGTGCGTCGCTAAAGATGAGTGTTGGTATAGCATTATTTTGCTTTTCCGCAATCTTGGCAAACGCAACGATTTTATTAGTATGCCAAATATCATCTTGATCCGATAAAAAGGTAAAGTCTGCCTCACAATGTTTTAATGCAAACAAAAAATTAGCAATCACGCCTTTTTTCGGACCTTGCATAATGTCATAAGCAGTAAAATTAGCATTAGCAAAGGTATTTCTGACAATAGAAAGCGTCTCATCACAAGATCCATCATCAGACACAATAATTTTTTGAGGCAAAATGGTTTGCGATAAAATACTTTCTAATTGTGAAGATATAAAAGATGCACCGTTGAAGGTGCATACAATTACATCATATTGAAATGCTTTATCCATATGATTCTTTTTTTCGATAAAAGAGTAAATTATTTAGTTTTTCTGTTATGTAATTAACTAATGGATAGACTAAGTAACCATAAAAAAAACTTAATGTTATTACAGTTATTAATATAGAAAATTTAACAAAATTATTTGAGTGAGCGACATCAAATGCACTATAAAAAAGTAATAAAATTTGATGATGAACTAAAAATGCTAGAAAGCTATAACGAGATAACTGGCTAAATAGTTCTCTCATATATTTAGGAATAAAATTTATATCAAATACGCTAGATATAATAATAAAGAAAGAAATTCCAACCATAATAAGCACAAAATGATATGGTATTTTATCTAGTAAAATTGATGTATTTACTAGAATAGCTAGAGCAACAACTGTCAAGATTCCTCTTAGTAACTTGTCTTTCCTAATATTTTGAGCAAAACAAATACCAAAAAAGAATTCTGGCAATCGCATCAGAGGGTTTATTGGCTCCCACATTTCAAATATAGCCCCATATTTTATGTGCAAAGAAACAACTAATCCTATTAAAAGGAGAAATGATAACAAAGGCTTTTTTAAACCATATAGAAATAAGAATGGAAAAAATATATATGTTATTAACATATATCCAGTATACCATTCACCAACCAAGTAGTAAGTAGGAAACTTATAAAGGAATAGTCCATCTAAACCGATTATTGTTAACAAGAACTTAATAGCTGGAACACCTTCACCTATTGGCTTACTCAATAATATAAATAATAACGCAACAACAGCATAAGTAAGCCAATACGAAGGATAAATAGCTAGAAACCGCTTTCTTATATAAGAGGTTAGAGAAAAATTTTCTTTAGCTGACAGCCCCAAACCAAAACCAGAAGATATAATAAAGAGAGATACTGCGATATCACCAACATTCATTCCTAAAAATTTTAGTCCAAAAAATAACGGAGCATTATTATCTGCATAAAAAGAATGCATATCCAAATGAAATAACATTACAGCAATGCAAGAAATAACTTTAATAAAATCAATATAGAAAAATTTTTCCTTCATAAATTTCTACCTATTTTTTCCCCCATACAGCCATAGAATCATAAGGTCGAGAAGGAAAAACATTATATCTAGGTTTAATTTTCAAGTTATGTTCTGCAATAAACTCTTCTACTGCTGTTCGTAAGCTCTTTGGTTTACCTGAGCAACAGTTAAATATACCAGACTGTTTGCTTGAAATTCTTTCTTCTATTTGTGCTGAAAGCTCTTCAATATCAATAAAATCATAAAGCATTTCTCCGCTATTCAATGGGAAAAATTCTTGACCTTCATCTTCAGCCTTTAAGATTTTTGTAAAAATGGAATTACTAAAACGGTCATCGCCTGTAATATAGTAAAAGCGCAACCACTGTAAATTTAATTCAGGCGTTACACTAGCAAAATCAAACATTGCTTGGCGTAAGAAGTTTTTTGAAATTCCATAAGGATTTCTAGGGTTACAAGGTGTATTTTCATCAATAGGCCCAATAAAGTATCCGACCTCATGCATTGTTCCTGCAACAGAGATATTTTTTATACCTAATTCTGCCATAGATGTGAGAAATTCGTAATGTTTCATCGCGTTAGCTAAATGAGAAGGGTCTCGATGATTAAACCCAGCCTGCCAGGCCAAATGCAATAAACATTCTGCATCTTTCACCAAATCACATTTCTTATCTTGAGATAAAGCGAAGATATTCCCATAAAATAAGCTTGCTCCCTCTAAATAATGATGGGGTGTTTCTCCATCAAAAAGCATTGCTGTGACTTGATGTCCTTTACCTAATAAACCTCTTACGACATTTCGACCGATATAACCATTGGCTCCAGTTACAATAATATTCATTGAATTAATGTCCTCTTAATTTATGATAATAGTATCTTAATTTTCTATATGGCACACGTGTAATTTTAGATAATTTAGGATAATTTCCAAGTACATGAGTCTTCAATAGTTTCACTACATTAATAACAAAATAGCGACTAACATTTGGATTGCCCTCTGATACATTACCTGACATATATTTTGCATTATATGCTAAATGTATTTGATAAGGTATATCGCCATTAGATAAATTACTAACCAGCCTTTGCATTTTATATTCTAATTTAGTGTAATTAAGCTCCATCATTTCTGACGACATAATGTTACATGCTAAGTAACCAGCATCATGTGCGGTATAAGCTAATAAACGTTCTAGAACATGAGCCAACGATCCATCACAATGCATTGGTTCTTTATTAAACTCTTCAAACTTCCAGTTATATTCAAAAAGTTTACGCAATGCCTTTGGTCTGAACCAAAACATAGTACCGTATGCAGCAAATGGAGAAATGTCATCAAATGGAATTTTAACACCAATCTTTTCTGCTATTTTTATAGCTAATTCCCTATTAGTAAACCAAGCATGGCCTAAAGTAGGGTGACCTATATGCACCATTGAAGGCATTGCAAATCCTATAGATTTATTCTTATCTAAGTAATTTAATACCTTAGATGTATAAGCTTTATCTTTTAAAAGATTTAGATACATCATCTCTTTAAAGTGTTGAGACATATTATGGGAATTTTGTGGTGATTTTTTAGAATGTAATCGACAAATCCAATCATATTTATTTGATAAAACTTCTTCTTTACATGTGATAAAAAGAGATGACATATCTCTACCACGATTTTGCTCTACTACTTTTACATTAATTGATTTTGCACCACTAAATCGCAATATTGAATTAGATTCAATATTGCATTTATTTTCTATACTAGAAGTAGTAATAAGCAAATCATAAGAACAAGGTATATTTTTAGTATAACCAACGATTTCATCGAGCATATCTGGATAATAAATATGCGCAATAACTAAAATTTTGATATCTGATCTTACTTCTTCTTCACATTGTGAATCAAAAACTTTCAATAAAGTTAGGTTAGTCGCAAGATCCTTAGGTTTGGTTGTTCTAAGTATATTTTTAAATATAAGAGTCGTATCATAATCAGAGTTATTTTCAATATACTCTATACTTCTACGTAAAAATAAGCATTCTACGTCATGATAAAGTGGATCATGAAAAAAAGGTCTTCTTTTTATTATAGGACAGCGGTGTTTTAACGTATCTTCTATTGATAAAAAAGTTGGGTAATTTACAGAGAAATCATCTGAATCAATATAAACAGAATAATTATATCCTTTTGTTAAAAAATGATTAGTAAACCTAGATTCATGCATTAATACTGAATCAGTATATGAATGAATCATAGGCATATTCTTCCAATAATCTTGGAATTCATGAGAGACTAATAAAGTTTTTCTAATTGCAATAAAATGTGATTGAATATGCTTAGGTAAAATACCTGTTCCCGTATAAGGATTTGGTTTTATTTCTGCATGATCCGAAATTCCCCAGAAATCAACATCTTGCTTGTCTGACCACTCAAATAATTCTGAAAATGGGAAGATAGGTGCAAAGAAAGTATAATTTAATAAAATAACTTCATCATATTCAGCTAGTTTATCGAAGCCAATTTTCTCAATTGCCTCTTTATATCCCCAAACATCAAATCCTACATTTTCTCGGCACATAATATAATCTGTGCAATGTTGAATCTTTTTACGTGAATCAACAGTTAATCCTGAATTTGAAACAAACCAGATATCCTGAACAAATTCTTTTAATTTTTCAAGTTTATATGGGATATAATCATCTACTATTCCATCGTGATCATAAAATAAATAAATTGCTAATCTTTTCATTTTTTTCCTTAGATTTAGTTATTAAGCATAGAAGATAGATATTCTTGAGAAACAGAAGAAGTATCCCCTATAACCCTTACTTCACCATTATCAATCCAGATAGCTTTAGAGCATAGCTCTTTAACTTGCTCAATTGAATGAGAAACAAATAATAATGTTGTACCATTACTCAACAAGTTCTCCATTCTCTCTTTACATTTTTGTTGAAAGGCAAAATCACCTACAGCCAATACTTCATCAACAATCAAAATATCAGGTTTCTGCACTGTTGCAATAGCAAATCCTAATCGAGCAGACATACCTGAGGAGAAGTTTTTGATAGGCACATCAATAAAGTCATTTAATTCTGCAAAATCAACGATCTCTTGGAAATGGGACTCAATAAATGTTTTGCTATAGCCTAATAATGCCCCATTAAGAAAAATATTTTCTCTCGCTGTCAATTCCGGATCAAAGCCAGCGCCTAATTCAATTAATGGTGAAATAGATCCATTGACTGTTACATTTCCTTGGTAAGGTCTGATAATTCCTGAAATTAATTTAAGTAAAGTAGATTTACCTGAACCATTCTTCCCAATCAAGCCCCAAGATTCCCCTCGTTTTACAGTAAAAGTAATATTTTTAAGTGCCAAGAACTCTTGAAACATTAGCTCTCTTTTTAACATCTTAATAATATATTCTTTTAAACCACTAATACTTTCAGATGATTTATTAAATCTTACTGTAGCATTTTTCACTTCAATCACTATATCATTCATAATTATTTAGATATAAAGTATAAACTCATTTTCTTTACGATTAAAAAACCAAATGCCGAATAATAATAGAATTATCGATATAATAAAACCTTGAGATAAAGACTCTATTGACAAACTCTGACTATTTAGAATTACATCTCTAAATTGCTCAACATAATTCACCATAGGATTTAGGTTATCATACCACCAACGATATTCTTGAGAAATAATAGACACCGGATAGATTATAGGGGTTAAATACATCCAAATAGAAGTAAAAACACCCCATAAATATTGAATATCTCTAAAAAATACAGTTGAAGCCGATAAAATGAATCCTAATCCTAAACTAAAAATATAAAGTTCCAAGAAAATTATGGGAACCCATAAAACATTCAATGTAATTTCTACTTGGGTAAAAATCATTACAAGAATTAGGGCTATCATTGCAAACAGCATATTAACTAATGAACTTGTTATTTTAGATAAAACAAAAATATACTTTGGTACATATGTCTTTTTTATTAAAGAAGCATTATGAACAATAGCTGTTACAGAACTAGAAGTCGCTTCTGAAACAAAACCAAAAATTAATTGCCCTGTAAGCAGATAGGCTGAAAAATTAGGAATATCAAATTTAAATAAGTTCGAAAAAACCACTGTTAATACAATCATCATTAGCAAAGGATTTAAAATACTCCAAATATAGCCTAAATAACTTCTTCTATATTTTAATTTAATATCCTTAAGAACAAGCTGCCTCAATAATTCAATATATTTAACTTGATTTATAAAAGATTTCATAAGCAACATCTTATTTAAATATCATAGCATCCTTTAAAATTTTTCCAGCTAAATCTTTTGCTGACAAACTCGGTTCGCCTTCTAAAGGCCATTCAATCCCAACAGTTTCATCATTCCAAATTAAAGAATGTTCAGCTTTTGGATTATAATAATCAGTGCATTTATAGACAAACTCTGCTTCTGCAGTTAACACATAAAAACCATGTGCAAAGCCTTCTGGTACCCAAAGTTGACGTTTATTTTCAGCAGATAAAATCTCACCAACCCATTGCCCAAATGTAGGAGATTTTTCACGCATATCTACAGCGACATCAAATACTGCTCCAGATATAACACGTACTAATTTGCCTTGAGTATTTTCGGTTTGATAATGTAATCCACGCAATACACCTTTGACTGATTTTGAGTGATTTTCTTGTACAAAGGTTCGATTTGCCACATTTTGTTTAAACCATTCATCACGGAAGGTTTCCATAAAGAAACCACGCTCATCACCGAACACTTGAGGTTCTAATAATTTTACATCAGTGATTTTAGTATCAATAACTTTCATTGAGAATCCTTATTTTTTACAAATTTTCGTTTATATTTTCGGTGGCTTTGAATATTTTTTTCGGCATCTTTCTTATCCCAAATTTGTAATTCCCAAGGATAATAAAAGTTGCTGGCATTTTTGAAATAAATATGAATACCAACATATTCATCTTTATCACGCAAATACCAGTTTTTTAAGCCGTATTTTTCTTTCCAATGATCTAATCGTTCCATTACTTGTGCAATACCATCGGAGTCAACAATAATCCTTGCACCAAAAATATCATTTAAAATGCTATTAACAGGATAGCCTTCACTGCGTTGTTTGAATCGTTCAATTTTATCTAAAATAGATTCTGATGTTTTTACCCGATAAAAGTAAGGCACATCATATAAATCAGCACGATATAAATAATCATTGATCGATTCGTGTAAGTTAAGGCGATAAGATAAAATATGCTCAATAGGCACTTTTGCCAGCGTATGTTTTAAATTAACTTTTTCTATTTCATCGGTTTCAAAATAATCTTTTGAAAAGGATAAATGAACTTTGTTAATTTCATCAATTAAACGCTCTATTTTCTCAAGCATATTTCCTTCTTTTTATTCTGCATAAGCTTTAATGTTTTTCAACGCTTTTTTCCAATCACTTGGATAAATGCCAAAGACTTGCTGAATCTTGGTTAAATCCAAGCAAGAATTTGCTGGGCGTTTAGCAGGTGTTGGATAATCCGCAGTGGTAATCTCGTTTACAAAAGGAACTTTCTCTAATACATTTTGTGAAACAGCCTCAGCCAAAATAGCTTTAGCAAAATCACACCAACTAACATGGGGCTCTCCACTAAAATGATAAATGCCATATTCGACATTTTCGCCTCTAATAATTTTTTCAGCAATCTTAACTAACGTGTTAGCAATATCTCCAGCATAAGTTGGCCCACCAATTTGGTCCGCAACAACGTTTAATGTATCGTATTTTTTTGCTAGGCGAAGCATAGTTTTCACAAAATTATTGCCATGTTCGCCAAAAACCCAAGAAGTACGTAAAATAATTACTCTTGAAACAAGGGAAAGAAGCACCTTATCTCCCTCTGCCTTACTTTTGCCATAAGCACTTAAGGGGCAAGTAATATCGCATTCTGTATATTTACCTTTTTTATATCCATCAAATACATAATCAGTAGATATATGCAAGATACTTGCATTAACTCTATTTGCAGCTTCAGCTAAATATTTTAGCCCTTTTACATTAACATCATGAACTAGTGACTCTTCAGTTTCAGCTCTATCTACATAAGTGTAAGCTGCTCCATTAAAAATAATATCCGGCTTAAACGAATCAACCAAAGACAATACAGTATTTTTATTCGTGATATCAAGCTCACTATGTTTTAAAGCTAATATATCATGACCTTTTTCAATCCTTAATCTTTGTGTCAAAGCGAAACCTATTTGTCCATTTGCCCCTGTGATTAGGAATTTTGCCACACTATTTTTTTTCCTTAATTATTCTAAGCAAGTATTGACCATACTCATTTTTTGCCATTGGCTTGGCAAGTTTTTCCACTTGTTCGGAAGTAAGCCAACCATTACGCCACGCGATTTCTTCTAAACATGCCACTTGTGAACCTTGTACATTTTCAATGGTACGCACAAATGAAGCTGCTTCATGCAAGCTTTCATGAGTACCGGTATCTAACCAAGCAAAACCACGCCCAAGCAATTTCACATTGAGCGAACCATCGTTTAAATACATTTCGTTAAGGGTAGTAATTTCCAATTCGCCACGTTCGGATGGTTTCACTTGTTTTGCGAATTCCACTACACGATTATCATAGAAATATAAACCGGTTACTGCATAATTAGATTTTGGTTGTGCGGGTTTTTCTTCAATCGAAATCGCTTTAAAGTTTTCATCAAATTCAACTACGCCGAAACGTTCAGGATCTTTTACAAGATACCCGAATACTGTTGCACCACTTGGTTGAGCAACTGCTTCTTGCAACATTTGAGAGAAATGGTGACCGTAGAAAATGTTGTCTCCCAATACCAAACAGCAACTATCACCGTTGATAAACTCTTCACCAATGAGGAATGCTTGTGCTAAGCCATCTGGGCTTGGTTGAATTGCGTATTGTAAATTCACCCCAAAGTCTGAGCCATCACCTAATAAGCGCTTGAAACTTTCATTATCTTCAGGGGTAGTAATAATAAGAACATCACGAATACCCGCTAACATTAATACTGAAAGTGGATAATAAATCATTGGTTTATCATAAACCGGTAAAAGCTGTTTAGACACTCCTCGAGTAATCGGATAGAGGCGTGTTCCAGAACCGCCAGCGAGAATAATACCTTTCATTAGTGTACCTTTAAAAGTGCGGTAGATTTTATTATATTCTTTATAAATTTCCTTAAAAAATTCACCGCTTGTAAATTATTAATTACCTAAACGCTCACGGTTATATGAGCCATCTAATACACGGCTCCACCATTTTTTGTTATTTAAATACCATTCTACCGTTTTGCGGATACCTGATTCAAAAGTTTCTTGTGGCTTCCAACCCAATTCTTGATTAATTTTGGTTGCATCAATTGCATAGCGTACATCATGGCCAGGACGATCTTTCACATAAGTAATTAAGTCTTCGTATTTCACCACGCCTTTAGGTTTATTTGGAACAAGCTCTTCTAATAGCTGGCAAATAGTGCGAACCACGTCAATATTCGCTTTTTCATTATGCCCACCGATATTATAGGTTTCGCCTACTTTACCTTCCGTGACAACTTTATATAATGCACGTGCATGATCTTCTACAAATAACCAATCACGAATTTGTTGACCATTTCCATAAACTGGTAATGGCTTTCTATCTAGTGCATTTAAAATCATTAATGGAATAAGTTTTTCAGGGAAATGAAATGGACCATAGTTATTTGAACAGTTAGTCACAATCGTTGGTAAGCCATAAGTACGCAACCATGCGCGAACCAAGTGATCGCTAGAGGCTTTAGATGCAGAATAAGGACTGCTAGGTGCATAAGGTGTCGTTTCAGTGAACAAATCATCTGTTCCCTCTAAATCACCGTACACCTCATCTGTTGAAATATGATGAAAACGAAATGCTACTTTTTTCTCATTGCTTAACGTATTCCAATAAGCACGCGTGGCTTCCAATAACGTGTAAGTACCAACAATATTTGTTTCAATAAAAGCAGCAGGCCCATCAATAGAACGGTCAACATGACTTTCTGCCGCTAAATGCATGACTGCATCAGGCTTATGTTGTTCAAATACACGCGCTAATGCTTTAGCATCGCAAATATCAACTTGTTCAAAAGTATAACGTGGATTATTTTCCACAGATTCTAGGGATTCTAGATTTCCAGCATAAGTAAGTTTATCGACATTCACCACGCTGTCTTGTGTATTTTCAATAATATGGCGAACAACCGCAGAACCAATAAAGCCCGCACCACCAGTAACTAAAATTTTCTTCATAATTTTTCTCATCTTTTTTGTTATAAGTTCTACTAATTATACAGGAACATTGAAAAAAAAGAATGCCTCTTTTTTTACGTAAATTTATAAACATCCCTCACCACCATTAATTCACCTTTCCTTGGCTTATCGTATCGCTTTCCCAGCCTACATATTCACCGGAAAATTTTTCCGCCAATCGTTCAAACTGCTCCACATAACGGAAAATATCATCGTTATCTAACGTCATTTCCTGTTCGATTTTAACGATATATAACCCTTCGTTGTCATCTTCATCCTCAAAAATCATTGGGGCGCTGCTGTAGCTTATCGTATTGTAGGAAAGATCGCTCAAATTGACCTCTTCCATAAACTGGAACATTTGTGGCTCTTCTGCGAAATGGAAGGTATGCTCAACAAGGTAAGTGTCCGCAAGATCTCTGCCGTTTTGTAGCAACATAGACAAAATTTCTTCTGTCATATTGAGTTTCATTTCTAACGGTGAGGGCAATAAAAAATCAAAGTAGGTATCCCAATTTGGATCCTCTTGCACTGTAATCTCCTCAATGTCGTCTTTAAATTGGTCAAGTACATCGAAAAGTGCGGTGGTTTCATTACAATAAAAATAAAGTTTTAAATAGCCTTCAGTGAAAATATGCCCAGCATAAAGCAATTCTGGTAACGCCGAAATTTGCACCAAAATTTTGAATAATTCTTTAACCACTCGATGATGTTCATCTAATGTTGGCAGCGTATTTTCATCCCCCTCATAAGGCAATGAAACCTGTACAATTTTATTGTATTTATCTGGGGTAAATTGTTCAAAAATATCTAAATTCACGGTGCAAGAGGCCATATTGCCGTTGATAACCGTACGGTAATTTTGCCAATGTTGTTCAGGATTTTTTAATGGCATTACTTAAACTCCGCCCAAATAGGTGCATGATCTGATGGTTTGTCCATCGCCCGAATATCAAGCGCAATCCCGGCATCCACGCAATGCGCTGTCAACGCTTTATTTGCCAAAATATGGTCAATGCGTAAACCGCGATTATCATCAAATCCTTTGGATCGGTAATCAAACCACGAGAATTTGTCATTTACCGTCGGATTTAAATAACGGAAAGTGTCTTCCAAGCCATACGCATATAAACGCTGATACCATTCGCGCTCTTCCGGCAAGAAGGAACATTTACCGGTGCGCAACCAGCGTTTACGATTTTCTTCGCCGATACCAATGTCCAAATCAGACGGGCTGATGTTCATATCGCCCATAATGATCACCGGGTTTTGTGCATTGTGATCTTGTTCCAAATAGCGTTGTAAATCCGCATAGAATTTTTGTTTTGCCAGGAATTTGGTTGGATGTTCGCGGCTTTCACCTTGTGGAAAATAGCCGTTAATCACCGTTAATTGACCAAATGGCGTTGCTAAGTCGATCATAATAATGCGTTTTTGCGCCTCTTCATCATCGGTCGGGAACCCTTTTCTCACCAATAACGGCTCCTGTTTACTCAACAAAGCCACACCATAATGCCCTTTTTGGCCAAAATGGTTGACGTGATAGCCAAGATGATCCACCAACTCATAAGGGAAGACTTCATCCGCCACTTTAATTTCTTGCAAGCCGAGCACATCCGGTTGATATTTATCTATGATTTCTTCTAATTGATGTGGTCTTGCTCTTAATCCGTTGATGTTAAATGACATGACTTTCATGTTAATTCCTTAATTTCTCTTATTTAGTTGCCGATGCGCTGCTGAATTCTATCAGCAAACATGCCGATACTCACGGCGAAATAATTCGACTTGTTCCAATGCAATAGCGTGCGATAGTTGTTTGACACTAAAAACGCTCGCCCCAATTCACGATCCGGTCTCACCAGCCACAAATCCGCCTGAGAAAGTGCGGTCAGTTTTTGCTGCGTTTCTGGTGTAAAGAACTTAGCCGTCACGCCCAGTTTCTGCCAGTCGGCTAAGCTGCGTTGTTTGCCTTCTTCAATACCGGATAATGCCATATCGATCGACTGGTTTACGGTGACTTCAATGCCCCAAGGGAGATTAGGGTTCCAGCCCTCGGTGTGCAAATAATTGGCGATAGAGGCAAACACATCATAGTGTTCCGTCCAAATGTTTTTCTCACCATCTCCGTTTCCATCCGCGGCATAACGTAAATAGGAACTTGGCATAAATTGGGTTTGCCCCATAGCACCTGCCCATGATCCCCGCATTTTGTGGCGCTGAATATGATCCCGTTGCAGCATTTTCATGGCTGCAATAAATTCTTTACTGAATAACGCTTCGCGACGCCCGTCAAAAGCCAACGTGGCCAACACGGACAACACATCATAACTGCCTTGATAATAGCCAAAACTGCTTTCCATGCCCCACAATGCCATCAAATAATTTTTCGGGACACTAAAGGTTTGGCTCGCCTTTTCCAGTCGTGGCAGTTGCTCCCAATAACGTGCAGAAGCCGTCTCTACTTTATTTTCGGTTAATACGCGATTTAAGTAATTGGTCGTGCCATTCGGGTTTATCACCGGTGGCGCATTAGGATCGCGTTTACGAATCCGTCCCGCTTGTTGATCGTCCAAATCCACGGATTTTTGGATGTAGTTAATGTTATTTTGTGCATTCAACACATCCATCGAAACGCCTTCGGCTGCCGCTTTGCCTTTCAAGAAATTCACATAATCATTGAAGTTCTCTAATGTGCGAGGCTTGCTATAAACCGCGCTTGCTGCAACAGCGTGAATACCATGAGTTCCGCCACTTGAAGATGAAGGAGCATGAGAAGAACATCCCGCCACAAAAAGTGCGGTGAAAATAACAGATGTTTTTAAAAAGGTCGTAAACGTCATGGGCTATTTTCTCAAGAACGTATGATAGAGGCTTTTCAATAAGGACGTTGGCAATAATCGTGCCCCGGAACGCAAAGCAAACGTAAACAAGCCGGAAAATAATCCTTGGATACCTAAACGATATTTTAATTTAAACAAACGCCACTCTGCTTTGGCTTGATTTAAACCACGACGACGCCCTACCATGCCATTGCCCACGCGGGCGTACACCAAAATATCCGGCAAATTCGCCACGTTTTGACCTTGTGCCACAAGCTTAATCCACAAATAATAATCTTCTTGCAGATCTTCATATCCACCACAATTGATGACCGCACTTTTTTGATACGCCACGGTCATGTGATTGAATGGACAACGCTTTTGCGTGAACTTCACAATCTCTTGCGCCGTTGTCGGCACATTGCGATACGCCACGATGTCGTTAACATTGTCACCAAACTCAGCGATTTGCCCACCGAAAATGATCGTTTCCGGATGTTGTTCAATAAATGCCACTTGCTTTTCAAAACGTTCCGGCACACAAATGTCATCCGTATCCATACGGAAAACCCAATCGTGCGAACAATGTTTTAATCCTTCATTTAAGGCTTTACCCAATCCCAGGTTTTTCGGTAACTTCACTAAATGAAGCGGCAATCTTGCTTCAAATTCGCTGACAACCGCGTCTAATTCCGGTGTCACCGCACCATCAAACACTAAGACGATTTCATCGGCAGGATGCGTTTGTGCTACAAGGCTTTCAAAACATTCTCTTAAATATTGTGGATTTTCCTTAACGTATAAGGACATTAAAACTGAAAATTTCATATATCTCCGTAGGATGCAACTTATTGCATCAAAGTACCGACATAAAATTCGTGCAACAAGTTGCACGCTACTTACATAAATCGTTTCAAATTAATTGCCAATTTAGGGGAAATTAAAACCACAAAGGCAATAACTAGCTGCTTAATACTTTTCGTTAATTTAAAAATCTCAAAATAGTAAAAAGCCGCTTTGCGGGATAAATTCATAATATGTGGGTAGGCCAACATATACTGTGCATTGATAGCAAAATGCTTTTCTTGCTCTGCCGTTTTCACATAATTTTCACGGATATAATCAATCGCTTTTTGCGTATGAGTCGTATCCGTTGATACACTAGAACGCTTCGTATGGAAGGTACAATAAGTTAATGGTTCTGCCACTTTGTACGCTTTAAACGTTGGATCTTGTACAAGCTTCAGCAAGAAATCATAGTCTTCCAATGAACGAAGTGCGGTGGATAATCCGCCGATTTTTAAAAACAGATCTTTTTTCACCCCAATCATCGGCATACCACCGATTTTATTCGCCAGTAAAATTCGCTCTACACTAATCTCTTGTGGCTCAATCGGATTGGTCACATAGCTAAAACCTTCATTCACCATTTCACATTTAGCAGGATGATAAACAAAGTTAACATCAGCATGCTCAGCAATCACATCGGCTAATTTCTGACATTTATCATTCGCAAAACGGTCATCGTCATCAAGGAATAACAACCACTCATTATCGGCATTTCTTGCCCCGATATTACGGCTTTCTGCTGCCCCTTGATTGGTTTCGTTACGAATGACTTTAACTGCAAATGGATAAGATTGTGTGACTTCAACGGCTTCTTTTGAACAATCATCCACAATCACCACATCAAAATTATAGGCAGTCTGCTTGGTTAAACTTTCCAATAACGCAGGAATTTCTTCTTTCCGATTATAAGAAGGCACGATGATACTAAACATCTTTCGGCTCCTTTTGTTTAAAGAAAATCAGTTGTTTACCGTGAGTGCCAAAAAGCGATAAGAACATCAACATAACGAACATAATGCCAGGGAAAGCAAAGGTATCGGCTTTGATGTTACAAAATGCCAAAATCACAAAGGCAGAAAGAATAAATTTCCAACTGCCATCAAACCAATTTAAGGCGACTTTGCGTACAAAATAGAATGTCACAGCAAAACATACTAAGGCATAAGACACGCCACCATAAAGAATTTGACGTAAGAAACCGGAATCCGTATGACCATAATAACGACCAACTTCTAACTGCCCTGTCATATACATCCCATCGCCATAAATAAACTGTTTAAGCGTTGGCATAAAGAGGTGGTTTTTCATCAAAGTATCCGTTGACGAACTGACAAATCCTGCACCGTGTAATAAATTAATCACGGGTTCTAACGCATGGGTCACATAAGGATTTTCCGGTAAGAAATACGCTAACAGCAATACTAAAATAGCGAATGCAATAAGCGATGGCACATAACGCCATTTGAAATACACAAAAATGCTCACGACCGATAATAATAGAAATGTACGCCCTGAAATCAATCCAATACATAGCATAAAAAACACTAAAATACTTGGAAGCGCATTATGTTTAGCGTTGTAAGCGAGCAAGAAATGCAACAGCATTAAATAGAATAAACTCAGTTGGAAAAAGGCGGTTGCGGTGATGTTATATAGTCGATATTCCTGCTCTGAACCATAAAAACGTGCAGGCAACACCGCATTGGTCGAAAGCAAGAAATCAATCATAAATGATGCACCGAGTAAGCCAATCACACCTACGATAAACTGCACCACCACGCCAATTTGCAAATCACGCACCACGTTCTGTTGACCATTTGCATTGGCGTAAAAGGCATTATAAAGTCCTACACCGAAGATAAATAAAATCAGCTCTTTCACATACATGGTGATAACAGAAAGATCTTTTGTGCCATTAAGCAATAACGGAATCACACTGAAAATAATCAATCCGCCTAAAACAGCAAGACTGTCTAAAGGCAAAATAATGCCTTGCGGTTTCTGCTTTTTAACGTACTGATACGCCAAGACAACCAATGCGGCGAGGCCTGCAACGAATGACATTCGTACGACATGGAACAACCAAGGATCGTAAAGATAAAAAAGGTTAAAAAGTGCGGTCATTTTTTACGTTATTTTCCTAAATTTTTTTTCACTGCTAAGATTTTTTTGAACGGATATTTTATTAATTTCTTCACCAAATTATTGGATTTTGAACCACGAATCGCTTCCAAATTACTCACTAATTGTGGGTTTTCAATGGCTACAAGCGGACGAACCACTTTGTTATTAATCTGGAATTGGGTTTCAAATAATAAGAAATCATCCGCAAGCCAAAACGGTTTTTCCTGTTCGAGTTGTTTTAAAAATGCACGTGCCGCGGATTTTTTAATTAAGTATGCCACCGTGCCGGCAAAATAACTTTTATACGGATACGCGACGGTAACATCGCCAACAGTTTGACGTAAAAAAGAAAAGGTGGTTGGATAATTAATCTCTAATTCCACATCGTCAAAGTCCGCAATTTTTGATTGCCCGATTAATACAATATCCGCATCGCACTTTTCAGTTAAAAGTGCGGTCGTTTTTGGCAACAAATTTGCATTAAACAAGGCGTCATCTTCACAGATCAATGCATAGTCATTCTCTGCCACATTTTGATCTTTTACGATCTGACGATAAACCGCTAAATGGCTTAATGTACAACCAATTTCGCCTTTTGTGACGCTGCGTCCATAATGCTGTTCAAACTTCGTTGGGTTAAACACCTCTGCCAACGCATCCCATTCTTTTTGCATGGTATTAATCGCTGAAAAAACCGCGAAATCGGCGGTATCGGGTTGAGCAAAAAACAGCTCACGGCGCTGAACATCTTTATCAAGTGAAATCAAATATTTATTCATAATTATCTCAGTTAAAATCCATTTCCCATTTGATGCTATTAAGGGGAAATAGTTGCATAAAAGATTGCTGATTATACTAAAGAAATCTATAATCCCCCACCTATTTTACGGCAAAAACACAAGTTCGATTTTCCCGATGTCCAACAAAACCATTGCTAAAAACACCCTCTTTCTTTACATCCGTATGTTGTTCAATATGGGCGCGATGCTGTATATCTCGCGCGTGGTGTTGCGCGTATTAGGCGTGGAAGATTTCGGGATCTACAACATTGTCATGGGCGTGGTGATTTTGTTCTCTTTCTTTAACGGCACCATGACCGCCACCACACAACGTTTCATTAACGTCGAAAAAGCCTCAAACGACAGCAAGCGCATCAATAAAGTCTTTAATATCAGTATTCTCAATCACTTATTGATCATGTTGGTTGTGGTAATCTTGGCAGAAACCGTCGGGCTGTGGTTCCTTAACCATAAATTAATTATTCCTGCCGCGCGTATGCAAGCGGCCAATATTGTTTATCAGGTCGCCTTGGTCATTGCCTTGATTGAAATTATCAAAGTGCCTTTTAATGCCATGATTGTTGCCCATGAAAGAATGGCTTTTTATGCCTGGCTGGGATTAGCTGAAACTGCCTTTAAACTGACCGCTATCTTTATTTTGATGCATATCGAACACTACGACAAACTGATTTCTTATAGCCTCTTGTTGTTGTGCGTCAGTATGTTGGTGTTTACCCTTTATTTTCGTTTCACACGCAAGGCTTTCTACACAGAAACCCGTTTCCATCTTGAGAAAGATTTACATACCACCAAAGAAATGATGAGCTTTTCCGGCTGGATGCTGGTGGGGCAACTGGCTTATGTAGGTTCAACGCAAGGGCTGAATATGGTGACCAACCTGTTCTTCGGCGTTGCCGCAAATGCGGCGGTGGGTATTGCGACGCAAGTGGATACCGCCGTGTATAGTTTTGTGAACAACTTCCAAGTGGCGTTTAACCCGCAACTGGTGCAATCCTATGCGGCAAAAGACTATGAGCGAAATAAAAAGTTGATCTTGGGCACCTCAAAATATTCTTTTTATTTAATCGCGATTTTATCCGCACCGGTGCTGTATTTCAGTCATACCTTACTTACCCTTTGGTTGGGTAATAATGTGCCGATGTACACAGATAAACTGGTACAAGCCACGCTTGTTTGTTCCCTTATTAGTGCCATGGCGGGGTCGTTTTGGATGACGGCGTTAGCTATCGGCTCAAAAACCATTAAACAATACAACGTTATCTTGGCGATTATCGATCTTTGCACGGTGCCGCTTGCCTATTATCTGTTCACGTTAGGCTACAATCCGGTCTATGCCTTTATCGGTAAATTCTGCACCGCACTTTTGATGCAGCTTTATCGTCTCTACTTTATTAACAAAAGAATTAAATTTAATCGCAAAGAATTTGTCTCATACTTAACAAATATCAGCTTGGTTTTTGCCTTATTATTAGGCTTAATTTATTTCTCGGATACCCAACACACTTATTCATTCTTTGAATTCGTGGGAGAAGCTATCCTGCTTGAAGTTGTGTTAATTTCAGTGATTCTCGTGATGGGACTCAACAAAACTGAAAAAGACTTTTTATTTAGCTATTTAAGAAAAAGAGTGAAAAGATGAATCAACAACTCATTGATTTAAAAAACAAATTAGCTCCAATTGCAGATTTAATTAAAGATAAAAACGATGTTTTTTATCTTGATTACCCGTTGCATTTAAACGTGGGCGATTTATTGATTTATCACGGAACAGAACAGTTTTTTACGGATCATCATATTCATGTGGCCTTAAAACGCAGTGAATTCGATATGGACATCGAAGAACTGAAACAGAAAATTACACCAAACACCACCATTTTATTACACGGCGGTGGTAATTTCGGTGATCTTTATCCACAGCACCAAAATTTACGGGAAACCATTATACGGACGTTCCCGAATAATCGGGTGATTGTGTTACCACAAACCCTTTTCTATAAAAGCCAAGAAACGTTGGAAAAATCCGCCGCACTTTTCATGCAGCATCAAGATTGTCATTTGCTGGCACGTGATGAAAGAACGGCAAATGCCTTTGAACAGTTTTCACCAAACGTATATTTATCACCAGACATGGCACATGAACTGTACGGCAAGTTACCGACAAAAAATACCCAAACCGGGCAATCGCTATATTTCTTACGCAAAGACATTGAAGCCAGCGATATCGAAAAAAATATTACGGCAAAATTGCCTGCCGGTAGCCATATCAAAGATTGGGATGACATTTTATCCGGTCAGGATGACTTCGTCTTGGCAGTAAGCTGGCGTTTAGCAAAATTTGCCAAGCGGCACGATATCAGTCGGTTAAAAGATCTTGTTCATCAATACTGGAAAAACTATACCTTACGCATTGTGCAACGGGTAGCCAAAAACTTCCTAAGTTATGACAACATCACCACCACCCGCCTGCACGGACATATTTTTTCCTGTTTATTGGAAATTCCAAATGTGGTTTGTGATAACTCTTACGGCAAAAACACCG
>NZ_KE952620.1:28947-29371 GCF_000466335.1 Aggregatibacter sp. oral taxon 458 str. W10330
TTCACGATTTCGTGCAACAAGTTGCACGCTACGGTTCTATACCTTACTCATTGTGCAACGGGTAGCAAAAAACTTCCTAAGTTATAACAACATCACCACGCCCCGTCTTCACAGCCATATTTTTTCCTGTTTATTGGAAATTCCGAACGTGGTTTGTGATAACTCTTACGGCAAAAACACCGGCTACGCCAATTTATGGACAAAAACATTGGATTTCGTTGCGTTTTATCGATAAGAAAATGGCGTGGAATACGCCTTTTTTCTCATTATAGGGGGATTATTTACCCCCTCATCGCGTGCAACTTGTTGCACGAATGATTAACCTCAATGCGTAATTCATGATTTCGTGCGTAGCATGCTCGACCAAACCACGCATGGAATGTTATTTAACCCTTTCGGGTATTCACGATTTCGTGCAACAAGT
>NZ_KE952620.1:29471-34504 GCF_000466335.1 Aggregatibacter sp. oral taxon 458 str. W10330
CTCATCGCGTGCAACTTGTTGCACGAATGATTAAACCTCAATGTGTAAATTCACGATTTCATACGTAGCGTGCATCTTGATGCACGACCAAATCACGCACAGAACGTTATTTCACCCTTTCGGATATTCATGATTTTGTGCGTAGCGTGCAACTTGTTGCACGAATAATTAAACCTCGATGCGTAATTCACGATTTCATACGTAGCGTGCAACTTGTTGCACGAATAATTAAACCTCAATGCGTAATTCATGATTTCGTGCGTAGCGTGCATCTTGATGCACGACCAAATCACGCACGGAACATTATTTAACCCTTTCGGGTATTCAAGATTTCGTGCAACAAGTTGCACGCTACGATTCACTAAAAGAGTGATATGATGAGAATAGATATTTCTAGGCGAAAGAATTTTTTGTCAGCACAGTGGGCTTAAAGAGCATATTGCCCCTTTTTAAGGGGAGCATAAAACCACACGTTTTACCTGTGGATTGTTATTGAAGCAGGTTCTTTGTTGTGCAATAATTTGTACAATTTTTGTATAAGGAACAACCAATGAACGTCATCAGTTATTCAGCTTTCCGCGCGGAATTAGCCACAACACTCGACCAAGTCGTTGCGAATCACAGCCCAGTTATGATCACCAGGCAAAATGGTAAACATGCCGTTGTCATGAGTTTAGAAGATTTTGCTGCTTATGAAGAAACGGCTTATTTATTGCGTAGCCCTAAAAACCGTAACCGATTATTAGAATCCCTTCAGCAATTAAATTCAGGTAACGTCATTGAACGAGAATTGCAAGAATGATTTTAGCTTGGACAGAAAACGCTTGGGATGATTATCTCTATTGGCAACAAACCGATAAAAAAGTGTTATCTCGCATTCATAAATTAATTCAAAATATTCTCAGAACCCCTTTTGAGGGGTTAGGCGATCCTGAACCGCTAAAACATCAATTAAGTGGTCTTTGGTCAAGAAGAATAGATAGAGAACATCGAATTGTTTATCATATTTCTGATACGCACTTAACGATCATTCAATGCCGCTATCATTATTAATACGTTTATTAACACTATGTTTGAACTTAAAAAACTCATCACCGCCATGATGCTACCGCCATTTAATATTTTGATTTTATGGCTATTCTCGCTTTTATTTTCATTCTTTAAATACAAAACATTAAGCCGCCTTTGTGCTTTTTTCGGCATTGTGTTGCTCTATCTTGTCAGCATTCCCTACACGGCACAAACCTTAAAAGACAGCTTAGTCACTGAAGATCGTTTAACCTTAAACGATTATAAACAGGCTCAAGCCATCGTTTTATTGGGTGGTGGCGTGCGTGATAGCAAAGAACTCTACGCACCGCTTGCGTCTTCTGCCACACAACTAGAACGTTTGCGCTATGCGGCTTATTTGCAAAAAGAAACGCAGCTGCCCTTGTTGATTAGCGGTGTCAGTCCGACCGGTGCTTCAGAAGGTAAGGTTTCTGCAGAAGAATTACAGACGTTCTTTAATGTGCCGACGAAATGGCTAGAAGAAAAATCTTTAACCACCAAAGAAAATGCCTTATACACCCGTCAATTACTAGAAAAAGAAGGCATCCATAAAATCATTTTGGTGACCAATGAATGGCATATGCAACGAGCAAAACTCTTGTTTCAACAGCAAGGATTCGATGTCTTGCCGGCAAGTGTCGGCGAAGGCATTACTCCGGACTCTTACGGATTAAACATGATGCACTTTGTGCCTCAAGCCGGTGCGATGGCAAAAAATATGCAATTACTGAAAGAGTGGATCGGTTATTGGAAAGAAAAATAATCTCATTTTCGACCGCACTTTGATTTGCTGAATACGCCCAAACAGGGCGTATTTTTTATCACCTTTCTTTTGATTTTCGATCCATATCGCAAAATATGACACACCGCATCGCACTACGCTTATTGCTTCGATAACGTTCTTTTTATTTAATGGAACCTGCTATGCGCCAAATTATCCTCTTTCTCACCCTTTTCTTTTTTCACCTCATTTGTTACGCGGACAAACCCGACTTAATGCTTTTAGAGACATACAAAAACCAAAATGTGACAGGCTGGGTAATGAGCGAAAAATTGGATGGTGTGCGCGGCTATTGGGACGGCAAACAGCTTTTTACTCGAGAAGGCATTCCCCTGACACCACCCGCTTATTTTCTAGAAAATTTTCCGCCTTTTGCCATTGATGGCGAATTATTTAGCCAGCGTGATCAATTTGCGGAAATTTCCTCGATTGTTCGTTCTCAACAGGATAAAGGTTGGCATAAGATAAAGCTTCATGTGTTTGATGTGCCTGATGCCAAAGGCAATTTATTTGAACGCTTAGCGCAATTAAAAATCTATTTGGCACAACACCCAAGAGCGCCCATCGAAATTATCGAACAAATTCCTATTGAAAACTCACAACACATCTATCAATTCTTACAACAAGTGGAACAGCAAAAAGGAGAAGGCATCGTAATTCGTAACCCCAATGCGCCTTACGAAAGAAAACGCAGTTCACAAATTCTTAAATTAAAGACCGCACTTGATGAAGAATGCACGGTGATTGCTCATCATGCCGGCAAAGGGCAATTTGAAAATGTCATGGGATCGATTACCTGCGAGAATCACCGTGGTCAATTTAAAATTGGTTCCGGATTCAAGTTGGAGGATAGAATGAATCCACCGCCTATTGGTTCACAAATCAGCTATAAATATCGTGGCTTAACAAACAAAGGCAAACCGAGATTTGCGACCTTTTGGCGACGTGTAAGTCTTTCCGATGAAAAACGCCACGCAGAATAAGACATCATAATAATCCGCGTCTTTTGACTTCCAACAGTTAAAATGGCATCATGCCAGCCTTATTTTAACGACAAGATCAGTAAGCTGCCTATGCACTATCAAGACAAAAGCCTCAATGCCCTTAAACTCGGTCAACAAACAAAATATGCAGAAAAATACGACCGCACTTTATTACAACCGGTTCCACGCCGATTAAATCGCGATCAACTCAACATCACCGCCACACAACCTTTTACGATCGGTGCGGATATTTGGACGGCATACGAAATTTCATGGCTCAACCCGAAAGGCGTGCCGCAAGTGGCGATTGCGGATGTCAGCATCGATTTTCGCAGTAAAAATTTGATCGAATCCAAAAGTTTTAAACTCTATTTAAACAGCTTTAACCAAACAACATTCGCCGATTTCGCCGACGTCCAACAAACGTTACAGCGTGATCTGCAAGATTGCGCCCAAGGCGAAGCCAACGTGCGGTTAAATTCGCTGGCGGATTACACCGCGCAACCGATTGTCGCCTTGTCGGGTGATTGCATTGATGCACAGGACATCGAGGTGCGGGATTATGCCTTTAATGCCGCCTTACTGAATCATTGCACCGGTGATCATCTGGTCGAAGAAACGTTAGTCAGCCACTTGCTCAAATCTAACTGCCTCATCACGCAACAACCGGACTGGGGCAGCCTACAAATTCATTATGTCGGCAAGCAAATTAACCGCGAACAACTATTGCGCTATATCATTTCTTTCCGTCAACATAACGAATTCCACGAGCAATGTGTCGAGCGTATTTTCTGCGACCTTATGCAATACGCCAAACCGGAAAAACTCACCGTTTACGCCCGTTATACCCGCCGTGGCGGTTTGGACATTAACCCTTATCGCTCCAACTTTGAACCATTGCCACAAAATTTAAGATTGGCAAGACAATAGTCAATCCATTTTGAAAACGCACCGCACTTTTGAATATCTTGCTCAAAGTGCGGTCTTCTTTTTTAGCTGTTTTTTCTTGTTACTGTCAGCTCGTTACTATGCTTTGTGCATATTTTTCAGCAAAGCGATTTCCCGCTCTAAACCTAGAATAATTTTATCTTTTTGTGCCAATAGTTCGTCTTTATGAGAAATAATTAATTGCAATTGTTGAATGGCTTTTTCTAAATTATCATTACCAACGGCGAATAAGAAATTATTTGAATTTGTTGATTCTGTGACTGAATTATTAAAATAAACTTTTTCAGATTCCCCATAAGAAAGCAATTCGCAAATATCCATATCAAACACTTCAGAAATTTGCTCCAAACGTGGCAGATTTGAACGCACATCACCTCGTTCAATTTTGGCATAACCGGTCACCGACATGCCTAATTTATCCGCCATATTTTCTTGGGATAATTGGTGTTGTTCACGTAATTGGCGAATTTTTTCATTAATTTTCATATTCTACTCTCGTAAGGTAAATAACTACCGCAACTCGGTAACCCTCTGTAATTGTTGGTTAATTGTACACAAATTAGTGAAAAATTATAATTCTTTTACCTTTTAATCCTACATTTATTTACAGAGGTCTTACATGAACTTTAAAAATACAACCATTGCAGCAGCAATTTTATTTTCCCTTACTGCCTGTGGAAGCAGTAGTGGCGGCTCTAACACGGTTGATAACAAACCAACGGCTAAAAATGAACAAACCCAACAACAAGTAGCAGACGCAAAAAAAGCGGAAGAAACACGTCAAGCTGAAAAAGCTCGTAAAGCCGAAGAAGCTCGTCAAGCTGAAGAAGCACGTAAAGCTGAAGAAGCTCGTAAAGCTGAAGGAGCTCGTCAAGCTGAAGAAGCACGCAAAGCTGAAGAAGCGCGTCAAGCCGAAGAAGCACGCAAAGCTGAAGAAGCTCGTAAAGCTGAAGAAGCTCGTAAAGCCGAAGAAGCACGTCAAGCCGAAGAAGCACGTAAAGCTGAAGAAGCTCGTCAAGCCGAAGAAGCACGCAAAGCTGAAGAAGCTCGTAAAGCTGAAGAAACGCGTCAAGCCGAAGAAGCACGCAAAGCTGAAGAAGCTCGTAAAGCCGAAGAAGCTCGTCAAGCCGAAGAAGCACGCAAAGCTGAAGAAGCTCGTAAAGCTGAAGAAGTACGCAAAGCTGAAGAAGCACGTAAAGCAGAAGAAACTCGTCAAGCTGAAGAAGCACGTAAAGCAGAAGAAGCACGCAAAGCTGAAGAAGCTCGTAAAG
>NZ_KE952620.1:34604-62244 GCF_000466335.1 Aggregatibacter sp. oral taxon 458 str. W10330
AAGCTGAAGAAGCTCGTCAAGCCGAAGAAGCACGTAAAGCCGAAGAGGCTCGTATTGCACAAAAAACTGCTGAGTTAATTGAACAAGCTAAAGCTAAAGGGCTAAACGATGACGAAGCAAAACAATTTGCGCAAAATAATATCAATAATGAAGATGATGTATCTAAAGCAAATTTAGATAACATGATTAAAATAAAAGATTTGACAAAACTTGCTATTGCTGAAGGTCTTAATGAACATCAAGCCGCTGATTTTGCTAAAAATAATGTAGATTTAGATGAAGATACAGCAAAAGCTAACCTTGAAACACTTATCATCAATAATGCTAAAGGAATTTATAATGGACAATATCGTAATGGGCTAACTACAAACCAATATGGCACATCAAGTAGTTCCTCATCTGGTTGTACAAATGGACGTTGCTATTCAGTAGAAGAAACTATTACTACCGGTAAAGCAATCTATAACCAACCATATTCAATTATTGTTGCCAATACAAAATCAGGTGTTCGTAATTATTCTCCTATTAATGAACTATCGAATGTACAAATTACTGGTCTAAAAACAAAATTAGACGCGATACCAACGGAAGGAACAGCTAATTATAGTGGTAAAGCATTTGATGCCAAAAATAATGGAGCACTAGATTACAATGTTAATTTTGCAAATAAAACAGGCTCAGGAACTATTACCGGCTTAGGAAATAACATTACATTAGAACAGGGTTCTATTTCAGGCTCTGGTATTTCATCTAGTGCAACCCAAGGTTACAAATCAGGTTCTTATTCTTTAGATTTCTTTGGTAAAAATGCGGAAGAAATTGGCGGTAAAGTCACTCTTGATGGAAAAGATGCAGTCGGCTTCGGTGGTACACGTGGCGAAATCCAGAAATAAACTTTTCCTTTAATATAAAAATGCCGTTTGAACTTCGGTTTAAACGGCATTACTTTCTAATCGACTATGAAAAAACTTCCCTATTTTATCATTCTACTTCCCTTAGTTACTCAAGCCGAAACCTTCCAAGCACCACAGCCTGTTTTCTTTGAAAAGAATATTGTGCCGAAAACGGAAGAACCACAGATAAAAACGCCGGAGAAATCCACCGCACTTTCAGCACCGATGACATTTGAATCCAATGACAATACCCAAACTAAACTGGAAAAACTGATCAACTATAGTGTGGTAAAACAACAATGGGGCATATTGAAACAAACGTTGCCGCTTTATCAATCGCAACCTCAGCACGATGTCACGCTATATCGTTATGCCCTAGGGGCAATGTTGCGGGCAGAACGCAACCATAAGCAAGCGATTCGTCTTTATCAGCAGATTGTTGATGAAAAGCCAGAACTGGCTTATCCACGTTTTGATTTGGGCGTAATGTTGTTTGAAAATAAACAATATCGCCAAGCCAAGGCAGAACTTGAGCGTGCTAAACCGGCATTATCCCCAGCCATGCAACAATTTACTCAGCGTTACTTGGAGGCAATGAAAGAACGCCAAGGCTGGAAAGCGGATGTAGAATGGCAATATACCCAAACCGACAATGTGAATAACGCCTCATCTCAACAAGATATTTTATTAGGTAAATTGCGCTTTAAAAAAGACAAAGAATCTTTGCCACAAAAAGCACACGGTTTTCGTTATGGGCTGGGCTTAAGTCGTAAAATCAATGTCGCCGGCAATCATTTTGTGACCTTAAACAGCCGTTTTGGCGGCGTGCATTATTGGGACAATCAAGACTACAGTGAAAAATCTCTCTATACAGCCATAGGCTATAAACATCGTACAATATTACAGACATGGGGAATTACGCCGTTTTTTGAGCAAAATTGGTTAGGCGCACCACGCTATAGCCAAAATTATGGCATTACCGTAGATTTACGCCGTGAATTAACCGCACTTTGGTCGTTCTCCAGCACGCTTTCCCATACGCAAAAACGCTATGCGGATGCTAACGTTGCACGCCGTCATAACGGCTATATCAATGGCACAACGCTCTCATTAAGTTATCAGGCAAAGCCGAATTGGTTACTTTTCGGCGGTGTGGAAGGCAGCCTAGATCGCAGTAAAGACAAAGCAGAATCCTCGCTTCGTCGTGGTGTTAATCTCGGCACCGTCTGGCAAATCAAGGATTTCGCGACACGCTTAAGCATTCGGTATGTCAAACGCGATTTTCGGGCAAAAAACTTCTATTTCCCAATGAAAAAACGACAAGATAAAGAATATGGTTTTAACGCCTCACTGTGGCATAACAAAATGCAATGGAAAGGCTTTATTCCTAAGTTAAATTATCGTTACCGTAAAATTGACAGTAATATTCCTGAATTTTATTCCCGCACCAGCGGAGAGTGGTTTGTGTCTGTCGAACGTAATTTCTAAAGGAAGTTACCCAAAATAAAATAGAAAAAATGACCGCACTTTGATTTTCTCCTTCAAAGTGCGGTCTCTTTTCAAAGAGTTTTTTCTTTGCTTTGTTTTGTCCATCTATCAAATCAATTTTTCCTACCTTTTCTCATCACCATCAAAATGTGATCTATCTCGCAGTTTCAAGTCTTGTCTTGTGCTCAAATTGAACCACTGTCCTCTTTTGGGGACAAAATAGTAAAGACCTGTCTGTGTAAAAAGAGCAGGTATCACTTTGATTCATCACGTAGAAAAAGGAGAAAAGAGATGACAAAAGATCTTAATGTCTTTGACAAACACTACGGTTTATTGATCAACGGCGAATGGACGGATGGTTCAGAAGGCAACACCTTAACAGCACATAATCCAGCAAATGGAGACGCATTAGCGACCTTTATTGACGCTACCGATGCGGATGTGGATGCTGCTGTGAATGCGGCAAAAGAAGCCTTTAAAACCTGGAAAAACACGAGCGCAACGGAACGCACTACAATTCTAAATAAAATTGCAGACATTATTGACGAAAATACCGAATTATTTGCCTTGCAAGAAACACTGGATAACGGTAAACCAATTCGCGAAACACGCGCAGCAGACATTCCGTTGGCATCCGATCATTTCCGTTATTTTGCCAGCGTGATTCGTTCCGAAGAAGGTGTGGCAAACCAACTGGATAGCGAAGACTTGTCATTGATTTTACGCGAGCCGATTGGTGTTGTCGGTCAAATTATTCCGTGGAACTTCCCGTTCTTAATGGCCGCATGGAAAATTGCGCCGGCATTGGCAGCCGGTTGTACTGTCGTGATTCACCCGTCTTCCTCCACATCATTGAGTCTGCTTTCTTTAGCGCAAAAAATTAATCATTTGTTGCCGAAAGGCGTTTTCAATGTCATTACCGGCAAGGGATCCAAATCCGGCGAATACATGTTACGTCACCCGGGATTTAGCAAACTGGCATTCACCGGCTCCACTGAAATCGGTCGAAAAATCGGGATGGCGGCTGCTGAAATGTTGATTCCATCTACTTTGGAATTAGGTGGCAAATCCGCCAATATTTTCTTTGACGATATGCCATTTGATAAAGCGTTGGAAGGCGCACAAAAAGGGATTCTCTTCAACCAAGGGCAGGTATGTTGTGCCGGTTCACGGATCTTCGTACAAGAAAGCATTTACGATAAATTCATCGCGGCATTAAAAGAAGAATTTAAGAAAGTCAAAGTCGGCTTACCTTGGGAAGATGACACCCAAATGGGCGCACAAGTCAACGGAAATCAAATTAAGGTGATTAGTAAGTATATTGATATTGCGAAAGAAGAAGGTTGCCAAATCATCCTTGGTGGCGGTAAATCAACCGACCCGGCATTGGCTCGCGGCGAATTTTTCCAACCGACCTTAATTTTAGCGCCGGATAATAAAAAACGTGTCGCGCAAGAAGAAATTTTCGGGCCGGTCGCCGTGGTGATCAAGTTTAAAGATGAAGCAGATGTGATCCAAATGGCGAACGACAGTGATTATGGCCTGGGCGGCGCGGTGTGGACGTATAACATTAACCGTGCACTACGGGTTGCACGCGCGCTCGAAACCGGTCGTGTTTGGGTGAACTGCTATAACCGTTTACCGGCCGGCGCACCGTTTGGTGGTTACAAAACTTCCGGTATTGGTCGTGAAACCCATAAAATGATGCTTGCCGCCTATACACAGGTAAAAAATATCTTTATCAGCACCCGTGAAGAGCGTGAAGGCATGTATTAATCTTTCAATTTTCCCCTAAAAACAAACCGCACTTTTGCATATCTTGCTCAAAGTGCGGTTTATTTTTAATGTGTTTTTACTTTTTGACTCACTCTCCGCTCAACAGCGCAATTTCCTGTTTTAATGCATAAGGCATATGCCGTGGGCCGCGTACGGCAGTGACACCGAACTGTGCCATTTTAGCGCGGGGGATGAGGGTCTTATCGTATTCTTTCAAGCAACGAATTTTCATAACTCTTTTCACCTGTAAATCATCCGTTCGTTTTTTGTGATACGGAATGTTCACCTCTAATACCAAACATTTATAGCGAATAGCCCCCGTAGGTTCAGTGATGTACATATACACAATGTCATCCACAGCAATATTGTTGCTCTGCTTCCAATGTATCTCACCGCCTTCGCGCAAGTCTTTCTCCACATCATAATATTTCGGGTTGGCCGGCACGATCCATTCTGTATAACGGGCGATCCCAAGTTGCTTTTTCACTTGGCGGGTGCTGGTGAGATCAAAGCTGGCGTTCAATAAAAACAGCACGGTATCTTTCTCCACAGAGCCATCCAACAAGACCGTCAACCAGTGATTTTTGTTCATGTGATAGGCTGGTAGGAAACCTGCTTGCGGCAAAAATACGGTCAGCATTTCAGGGGAACATTTCACGTTCATCACCGGCAATTTTCCTGTGCCCTTTCGCCCCAATGACGATTTTTCAACATTCATCACAATGGCATACCATTTGCGATTATCGGCATGACGCAATACAGCATAGTCAGGGTGTGTCTTCCACAAATATTCCGGCTTTGTGTCATATTGGGTGAAAACATACTCGAAAACTTGTTGGGTTAACTCAGCCATTCCATGTTCCTCTTATTACTTTGATAACATCATTTTACGCCAACTTAGCCCTCAAAATAAAAGGCATTAATTTCCACATCATTATTGTGCTTTTTAGTTCAACAGGCATATTATATTCCTTGAGAAAGGACTCCATCGTATCACTCATTATCTGGTTTGGTGTCGGCGGTTTATGGATGAAGCTATTAGGTTGGTGGTAAAGCCGTATTGCGCTTTAGAACTCACTTAAAATTCTTATGAAAAAATGACCGCACTTTATTTTTCAACCTAAAGTGCGGTCACTTTTCAGTATTTTTAAATTAATCTGCGAGAAATAATGGCCCCATCGGCATTTTCGGCAACGCAAATCGCTCAGGATAAAGCACATTGACCAAATATAATCCTTCCGGTTTCGCTGTCGGTGCGGCGAGAGTACGATCTTTTTGCGCTAACAGCCAAGCTACCCATTCCACCGGTTGATTGCCGCAACCCACCTCAATTAAGCTCCCCACAATGTTACGCACCATGTGATGTACAAAGGCGTTTGCTTGAATATCCACGATAATATATTGCCCCAGACGGCTCACGTTTAAATGATGTACATTGCGCCACGGCGTGTTGGATTGGCATTGCGCAGCGCGGAAAGAACTAAAATCATTTTCTCCGAGCAATGCTTGCCCCGCTTCGTGCATTAATTGATGATCGAGTTCCAAATGGCAATGTGTCACGCCTTGCGGCAAAATGGCTGAACGCAATTTGTTGCAATATAAAATGTAACGATAACGACGGGCGGTGGCACTAAAACGGGCATGAAAATCATCATCAACCGCTTTCGTCCATCGCACAGCAATATCATCGGGCAAATTGGCGTTGACACCAAAACTCCAGGCTTTCTCAGGACGATTAGCAGTCGTTTCAAAGTGAATCACTTGCCCAGTGGCGTGTACGCCGGAATCCGTACGACCTGCACAGAAAATACTGATGTCTTCATTGGCAACGGTGGAAATCGCCCGCTCCAGTTCAGCCTGTACGCTGGCCACTTTTTCTTGTTTCTGCCAACCGAAATACTGTTTTCCGTCGTATTCCACACCTAATGCAATTTTCATGTTCTACTCTGATTTTACTTAAAACGGCGTGCATTATAACAAGGCTTGGCAGATCTCAAAAACATTCTAAAAACCCACCGCACTTTTGCTGAATTTCACACATAAAAAAAGCAGAGATTGCTCTCTGCTTTTTGGAAAAACGTATAAAAATTAACGTTTGGAGTATTGTGGACGACGACGTGCTTTGTGTAAACCCACTTTTTTACGTTCAACGCGACGTGCGTCACGAGTAACGAAGCCTGCTGCACGAAGTGCTGGGCGTAAGGTTTCATCGTATTCCATCAATGCACGGGTAATACCATGACGGATTGCACCCGCTTGACCGGAAATACCACCACCTTTAACAGTGATGTATAGGTCTAATTTATCAGTTAATTCAACCAATTCTAACGGTTGACGAACTACCATGCGAGCAGTTTCGCGACCGAAATATACGTCTAATTCACGTTGGTTGATGGTGATCTTACCATTGCCCGGTTTGATAAATACACGAGCTGAAGAGCTTTTGCGGCGACCTGTGCCGTAGTTTTGATTCTCTGCCATATCCTAAAACCTCGTGATTAAATATCTAAGACTTGTGGTTGTTGTGCAGCGTGTTGGTGTTCAGCACCTGCGTACACTTTTAATTTACGGAACATTGCACGGCCTAATGGACCTTTTGGCAACATACCTTTAACCGCAATTTCAATCACTGCTTCAGGACGGCGTGCGATCATTTCTTTGAAAGTCGCTTGTTTGATACCACCTACATAGCCTGTGTGCCAGTAGTAAATTTTATCGCTATCTTTGTTACCGGTTACAGCAACTTTGTCCGCGTTGATAACGATGATGTAATCACCTGTGTCAACGTGCGGAGTATATTCAGCTTTATGTTTACCACGAAGACGACGCGCTAATTCAGTCGCCAAACGACCTAAAGTTTTACCTGTCGCATCTACTACATACCAGTCGCGTTTAACCGTTTCTGGTTTTGCTACAAAAGTTTTCATTAATTAATTACCAATATAATAATATTAATACCCAGTGCTTAAAAAAGCACAACCAGTTATCTTAATCTTCACCCCTTCGAGTGCGATCTCGACAAAATAATGTGCGGTGGGAATCCGCAACATTCACAGGGTCGGGCGATTATACAGAAAATTTCACCGAAAAGCTAACGGTTTTGCAGGGAAAATACGATAAATATTGACCGCACTTTGTCTTTTTATTCGTCACTGTCAAATAAAAAATCTAGGGTTTGCGTCCTAACAGGCAAATCACAGAACTGGTGCCGACATGACGACGACCTTCATTCATTTCTCGCACATCATGCTCTGCCAATAGCCATTCCAGCCCCAATAATGCTTGTTGCATCTCCGCTAAGGTGCCGAGCATTTCAACGTGACTCGGCCCACCGGTGCCATAATGAAGTTGATCGGGATGATAAAACACACCGGCAAACAAGCCGCCCGGTTGCAAGGCATTCACAATACGTTGCATGATTTGAGTCCGTTCCGGTTCCATAAAATGACAAAAGACGGACGTAATCACCGCATAATGCGCTGTTGGCATCGCCATTTCGGCAATATTCGCCAATCTCGTTGTGAATGGCACCTGATAACGATGCGCTAACGCTTGCGCTTTTCGTAGGCCCACTTGAGACAAATCCACGCCTTCCGTTTCTAATCCGTGACGGGCTAAAAAGATGCCATTACGCCCTTCTCCCGTGGCAAGATCTAAGGCTCTTCCCGAGGTTGGCAAGTAAGGCTGAATTCTGGCGATAAACTCATTGGGCTCCGTGCCGAAAATGTATTCTTCTGTTTGATAACGCTCATCCCATTTTGTCATGTATTTTCCTTTATTCTTCTAATAACTGCCCTAATCCGCTTTGTCGTTGCACCGGATTTTTCACCGCACTTTCCCACACGCTCTGCAATGCAAACACCGTGAGGAAATCTTTAGTGCGCGTAATGCCGGTATAAACCAGCTCTTTGGATAAGACCGGGCTATTTTCTAACGGTAAAATCAGGAACGTATGTGGAAATTCGGAACCTTGAGATTTATGCACGGTCATGACAAAGGCAGTCTCATGATTCGGCATACGGCTTGCCAGCACTTTTTTGTAGCTATTTTGCCCTTGTTCAAACCACACTCGCCCATGGCCTAAATAAATGCCGATGTCGCCGTTATACAAGCCGACACTGCTGTCATTTTGCGTCACCATAATCGGCTTGCCGATATACCATTCCCGTTCCTGATGAAATTGTAACAAACGTTTTTGACGCAATTTTTCTGCGATAGCGAGGTTTAACTGCTCGACACCAAACTCGCCTACGCGTAATGCGGTTAAAAAGCGGATGCGGTTAAACGCGGCAAAAATTGACCGCACTTGATCTTCATGAAGAACGCCCTCTGACGGAATCTGTTGCAAATAGCGCGCATATTCTTGCGCAGCACGATCAACAATCAATTTCACACAGGCTTTGCGCTGTTGCACATCGTCTTTATTACTCAAATAATGCGCAAAATCCGTTAAGTACACACCACAATGCTTATCTTGATGTTGTTGATATTGTTGCAATAACTGCCAACTCTTGGCCGCATTACCTAAATTCACAGTCGTTGCCAACTCACCCACTTCCGGATTCGCCCCAAAACGGCGACTGACTTGTAAATAACAAATACTGTCGCTAATGGCGTTTATCTTATCTTCTGATGGCAATGTCATCCCTGTTGTTGCCTGTAAATATTGCGCCATTGACGAGCTGTATGTCGGTTTTGTCGCATTCACAAAACACCCTAATTCGCCCAAAATAGCACCGGCTTCTACGGAAGCAAGTTGATCTTTATCGCCCAACAAAATCAGTTTGGTGTCCGGTTTGAGGGCATTAAGCAATTTTGCCATTAAGGTGAGATCGATCATGGATGCCTCATCCACCACCAACACATCCAACGGCAATGGATTATCGGCGTGATAACGGGTTTCTTCACTGAAAAAGCGCACACCAAGCAAACGATGGATCGTTTCTGCGCTCATCGGAATCGTCAGATTCTCGATGATTTCCCGCTGATTTGGATCCTGTGCAAATGTTAGTTTTAAACGTTCCACAGCATCCACAATGGATTCCGTTAAACGCGCTGCCGCTTTACCTGTTGGCGCAACCAATTTAATGCGCAAATCGTTTTGATGCAGTTCTTGCAAGGTTAAAAGCAACTTCGTTACGGTCGTTGTTTTCCCCGTTCCCGGTCCACCGGTAATTAAACAAAAACGCTGACGCAGCGCCATGGCCACGGCGATTTTTTGCCAATCAATCCCCTGTTCTTCCTGAAAATAGCGATCGAGAATCGAGGCAATTTGTGAGAGTTGCTCGGTTGAAAAAACGGGCTCAAAACAGACCGCACTTTTGAAGTAATCGGCAATTCGAAATTCGTCTTGCCACACGCGATAAAAATACAAGCAATTAAACTGCAACACCAAAGGCGCAATTTGCTGTAATGGCGAATCAGTAAAGGCGATGTGTTGTGCCTTTTGCAACGTAGATTGCCATTGTGAGATCGGCACATAATCAATTTTTTGCTGAATTTCCGTTAAATAAATACGTTCGTTGAAATAATCCTGTAAACCGAATAAATCCTGTTCAGTGGCTTGGTTCAACAAAAGACAAGTGTTGCCTTGGCGATAATTGAAATTACACAATGCCGCCATCAGCACCGCCAAGTTTTGCACAGAGGGCGCATAATTAAACGGTTGCTGTTTACGGTGAATAAACTCGGCAAAATAATAGTCGGCGGCGTTAATAATGCCTTTTTCTTTGAGTTGAGATAATAAAGTTAACATCAGAACAAATTCTCCAAGGCTTGAATTAACGCATAATCCGGTTTATCAAAAAACACACCATCCTGATTTTCCCCGTTCATGCCACGTAAGAAACAATAAAACACGCCGCCAAAATGGGTTTCGTAATGATAGTTTGCGTCACGTTGTTGCAAATAACGATGTAATGCCAATGTGTAAAATAAATATTGCCAGTCGTAATGGTTTGCCAGCATGGCTTGCTCAAGGCTTTCGCCAACATAGTTTTGCGGCTCGACACCAAGAAAATTCGATTTGTAATCCACCAAATAATATTTCCCGTTGTGGCAGAAAACCAAATCCATAAAACCGCGTAACATGCCTTTAATGGCATCAAATTGCAGCGCTTCCGATGGCAAACGGTGATGTTTTTGCAACGCGCGATTAAATGCCGACACATCAAATACCCGATTGAGTTTCAAATAAAACTGCATTTCTTTCACACATTGCTGGCGAGATAAATTATTCAGCTTCAACGTTGGATCATCCGCACTTAACGGCGTATCTAAAATGGCGTTCATCCATTGTTGTAAAGATGGCAACCAGGTTTCCTCTAACTGTACCCATTGGCAGAGTTTTTGCACTTTGTCTTCATTTAACGGCTGACTAAAATCATATTTTTCCAAGAAACGGTGCAACGCTGTACCGATTTTAATCCCGTGTGGGAAATCGAAAGGCGAATAACCGAAAGGATAGGCAGATTCATGACTAGCGCTTTCAAGTATGGTTTCTGTTGCTTGTTCGTTAAAATCGTAATCTTTGCCACCATCAAAAACAGATTCAAAAGCGACCGCACTTTCTGCCGCCAGTTGTTCTTTATAGTATTTTTTATTTTGATGAATTGCCTCAATGGCGCTGAAACTCGTCACCGTCCAGTTTTGTTCAATATGACCGGTAAATGTTGCCGCGTTTAATGGCGCTGGAGTCTCCGAGTGCATTGGTGCATCTAGCGCTTTTAATGCCGTGGTTTCAGAAATCTGAATACTTCCCTCTGGGGCATCATGAACCAACTTTTCCAATAACGATAAGCTATCGTAGGCTGTCGGTTTCTCATTCGTTTGAATTTCCCCTTGAGTGAGTAGATATAACAAAGCACTCCACTTTTCCTCAAAGGTTTTCGGCACACCGATATTCAACTGATATTTCGCTCGGGTCAGCGCCACATAGAGTAAACGAAGTTGTTCGGCAAAATCCTCTTGCTTTATATCCTTCTCATGGGAACCATCAATATCCCACAGTACCGCCTTCCGCTCTTGGTCATAATAAGTAGAAATGTGTTCAGGCCTAAATTTGGAGGCATAACCAATAAACGGCAACCAAACTAAATCGTACTCCAACCCTTTGGATTTATGAATCGTGACAATTTTGACCAACTGCAATTCGCTTTCCAACCGCACTTGTTGTTCATTTTGTCGATCTTCCCCTTGAATTTGCTTTTCAAACCAACGTAACAATGCCGCTTCACTTTCGTTCAACGTTGCTGCTTCTTGCAATAACTCCGCTAAATGCAACAAATCCGTCACTAGGCGTTTACCATCCACAGTGGGATACAATTTTTCAGTGATTTTTTCTTGTAGGAATAACTGGTGCAACATCACTAATACACCTTGTTTTTGCCACGTTTTTTGATAATGAATAAATTTTTCTACCCAATATTCCCACCGGTTTTCGTCTAAACGAATACTCTGAATATCTGCTGCCGTTTGCGCAAAAATTGCCGTCGCAACGGCATTTAAAATATTGCGTTCGGAAAACGGATTAAGACAGGCCCGTAAAATCAACAACAGATCCTTTGCCGCTTTACTATCAAACACATTGCTATTTTCTGACAAAAACACGGAAGCAATGCCAAGACGACGTAATTCGTTTTTCACCAAATCAGCTTCTTTGCGACTACGAACCAATACGGCAATACTTTCCGGTTTTAAGGTTTTTTCGACGCCTTTTTCATCGGAACGAAAATCGGCGGTATTTTCCACCGCACTTTGCAACCAATGTTGAATAGAAATGGCACAGGCTTTCGCCATATTCTCTTTTACGGAGGCTTCATCCACATAAAACCGTACGGCAGGTTCTACTTCACCGTTTAACCAAAATTTTGGATGTTCGTCTTTGGCTGCGACCGGCAAGAATGGAATCTTTTTATATAAAAACGGAGGCGGTTCGTGAAAATCAAACAAGTGATTGACACATTGCACAACATCTTGGTGAGAGCGGTAATTTTTTCCTAGATTGAAACGGTGCTGTGCTTCATCAACCGCTTTAAAGTAAGTAAAAATGTCTGCGCCACGGAATTTATAAATCGCCTGCTTTGGGTCGCCGATCATAATAAAGCCATTATCCGACGCGTGCTCTAATCGTAGTGGTTCTACATACACCTTAGAAAAGATCTGATACTGTACCGCGTCCGTATCCTGAAATTCATCAATCATGGCAAACGGGAATTGATAACGAATCATCTGCGCAAATTCAGTATTATTCGGGTGGTGCAAGGCGTCTTTTAACAAGCGCAATAAATCATGAAAACTTTTTTCGCTGTGGTTGAGTTTGTATTCGGCTAACTGCCCATTCAGCGTTTCTAAATAATGAAACCAAAGCGCTTGAGACAGTAAAGTTTGTTGCTCATAAAAAGTTAACAACTCATCAATTTTTATAAAAAGCGGATGAGTCAACGCTTCCTGCGCTTCCTCGCCTTTCTGTTCATCTATTGCCATTTGCCCGAAGCGGTAAAAACAATCCGGAAAATCTGCTTTTTCGTTTTCTGCCCAATACTTCATGGCGGCAAGCCATTTCGGGCGTTTGTCTGCGTTGAAAATGCGGCGGTTTAATTTTTGTTCTTTCGCATTCTTATATTTGGAGTTGGTTTCTGTTTCAATCAACTCCGTAATTTCCACCTCGTTTTCTAGCCATTTTTGCTTTAATTCCTGAGTTTGAGCGATTAATGCTTGCGAGTAATCAGTAAGTTTTGAAAGAAATTCCTCGAAAGAGCCCTCAAAAAAGTGCGGTCGTTTTTCCGGGAGTTTTAATTCTGTCCCGGCAAATTTTTTGATTTTTTTAACAATATTGCTTGGTGAAACCAAATTTTTTTGAATAAATTCTACAACCGCATAAGGCTGTGAATAAAAATGGTCACGCCAAATTTTTTGCGCTAAGCGCAACAACAGCTCATCTTCTTCGCCACTTAATTCTAAGTTGAAATGAATCCCGGAATTGAATGCGTATTGCATCAGCATTCGACGGCAGAAACCATGAATGGTATAGATCGCCGCCAAATCCATGTTTTGCTCCGCCAAGGTCAGACGTTGAATGGCAAGCGGTAAATCACTGATTGTCGCAACCAATTCGCGTAAAAAATCATCTTGTCCAAAGACTGCCGAATCCTGTGTCTGCTGATAAGCCGTCAATTTTTGTTTGGCGTCATAAATACGCTCACGAATTTTTCGTTTCAGCTCCTCTGTCGCCATTTCAGTAAAGGTCACCACCAAAATTTGCTCGACATTTAATGCAGAGGGAAACGTATTTTCCCCTGCCTGTAATAATAGGCGCAAATAAAGGGAACCCATGGTATAGGTTTTACCTGTACCGGCAGAGGCTTCAATTAGACTAACAGCATTTAACGGGATAGAAATCGGATTGAGTTGTTGCATGGTTAAGATTAAAAGAATGAAAAATATTGAATAAAATAAGGGCGGAACCGAATCCGCCCAATACTCTCGCTAGAAATTAACGACTTTATCTGCCCATAACGTCCATTTGGAAACATCGTCTAAGGTGCCGCGAGTCACGCCGTCAATCAGTTTGGATTCAAATAAACCGCGTGCTTTGGTGCAGCTTGTGCAAAGTTTAACTTCTGCGCCTTGTGCCACCAAGATTTCCATCACTTGTTGTACGTTAGACCCTTCATTTGGATGCTGACCGGCAATGCCACTTAACACAGAATCACCAAAACAGAACACTTTAATTTCTACTTCCTTGCCATGTTCTTCCTGCAAATTCACGGCTAAACGCAATGCGTTGAAGCTTTTTTCTGTGCCGTATGGCGATTCATTTAAAATAAAAAGAAGTTTTTGCATCATTAACCTACCCAGATAAATTTAATTAAGAATAATAAAGAAACCACCCAAACCGGTGCATTCACTTCGCGCCAACGCCCCGTTCCGACTTTCATCACACAATAGCTGACGAAACCAAACGCGATTCCTTCGGTGATGGAGTATGTAAATGGCATCATCGCAGCAGTAATAAAGGCAGGAGTCGCTTCTGTTAAGTCGTCCCATTGCACTTTAATTAAGCTGGATGCCATCAAAATACCCACATAAACCAATGCGCCCGCGGTAGCATAAGCAGGCACCATGCCGGCCAATGGCGAGAAGAAGATCGTCAGTAAAAACAATAACCCGACAACAACCGCCGTCATACCGGTACGCCCACCGACCGATACGCCTGCGCCACTTTCAATATAAGTACTGATCGCAGAAGTACCGATATAAGATCCGATAACGGCGCTCGCACTATCAACATATAAGGCTTGTTTCATTTTCGGGAAACGCCCTTTTTCATCGCTGAACCCGGCTTTGTCTGTGACACCGAGCAAGGTGCCGGAAGAGTCAAATAAGTTTACTAATAAGAAAGAGAAGATAATACCAATAAGTGCCGTATCCAAAGCACCGGCGATATCTACTTGACCAACCACTTGCGTTAATGCCGGCGGCATGGAAACCACGCCATGGAACATCACGCTTTCGTCAAAATACAATGCAAGTGCGGTCACCGTTGCGATAGAAATTAACACGCCGGAATAAATATTGCGTGCTGCCAATACCACGATAATAAAGAAGCCAAGGATGCCCAATAACACTTGCGGACTGTGTAGATCGCCTAAAGCAACTAAGGTTGCAGGATTCGCAACCACCAGCCCCATATTTTTAAAGCCAATTAAAGCGATAAAGAAACCGATACCGGCACCAATGCCGACCCGCAAACTGAGCGGAATAGATGCCATCAGCCAATAACGAATTTGGAAAATGGTTAATAGCAATAAGCCCACAGAGCCCCAGAAAATAGTGCCCATGCCCACTTGCCAAGAATAGCCAAGTTTACCGACCACTACATAAGCAAAGAAGGCATTCAAGCCCATTGCCGGCGCTAACGCGATAGGCAAGTTACTGAATAACCCCATGGCAATCGTACCGAAGCCTGCGATTAAACACGTAGTCACAAAGACAACTTGCTTATCCATGCCCGCGTCACCCAGCACAGACGGGTTCACGAAAACGATATACACCATGGTGAAAAACGTGGTGATTCCGGCAATAATTTCCGTTTTGGAGGAGGTTCCTTTTTCTTTTAATTTAAAGAATTGTTGTAGAAAAGATTGATTTTCCATTGTAATTTCCAATCAGAGACAAAATAAAAAACGATGAAAAACAAGGTTATAAGAAAGGTGTTTTTCCCGCTGATTCTAGCAAAAGATCAGAAAAACTGCGACGGGTTTATTGTCTATATACGGCATCTCTTACACCTCATTATCCTCATCTAAAATAAAGTCAAACCAATCAATCACATCACGTTCATGAATGCCGTGTCGAATTAAGATATCGGCTTTTCTCACACTCTCAGGATCGCCACTGATTAACGGGTGCCATGACGGCAACGGTTTACCTTCATAAAGCAAACGATAGGCACAAGTCGCGGGAAGCCAGCTGAATTCAGGTAAATTATCTTTGGTCAGTTTGGTACAATCCTCTTCCAATTCAAAACGTTTCAAATAATTACCGCACTTTCCTGTTTCTAAATCCAATAAATTGCACGCGATACGGGTGTAATACAAACGCTCATATTTCCCTTCGCCATCAATATATTTACGATAACAACACTTGCCGCAACCATCACATAATGCCTCCCATTCGGCATCATTCATATCAAGCAGGTTTTTGTGTCGCCAGAAATCAGGTTCTAATTGCATAAAATTATTTACCGGTTTGGTTTTAAAAGCGGAAATTATAGTGAGGAACGCAGCCTGTGACAAATACTGAAAGAGAGGTTTGCAAAAACAAAAAAGTGCGGTCAATATTGACGATGTTTTTCAACGGAAAAAACACATCGGATATTGACCGCACTTATCCTTAAAAAGGACAGATTAACGATAGGTGACGCGTTCGTTATCGTTTAAATGAATGGTCGTTTCAGCTAATTTGGTTTCTGCAATGACCTTGCCGTTTCGGATAGAATAACGTGTCGGCACTTGACGACGTACCGCATCAAACCCATTCTCTGCCGGTAAAATGATAAAGTTAGCGGCATTCCCCTCTTCCACGCCATAACCTTGTAACCCTAGCGCTTTTGCACTGTTTTCAGTCACTAATTTTAAACCGTCGTTAATTTGTCCGTAGCCCATGAGTTGGCAAACGTGTAACCCCATGTGTAACACCTGTAACATATTCGCCGTTCCTAACGGATACCATGGGTCAAATACGTCATCATGGCCGAAACACACGTTGATCTTGTTTTTCAGCATTTCTTTGACGCGCGTCACGCCACGGCGTTTTGGATAAGTATCGAATCGACCTTGCAAATGAATGTTGACGAGCGGATTGGCGACAAAATGAATTTTGGATAATTTCAACAAACGGAAAAGACGAGAGGCATAGGCATTATTGTACGAATGCATTGCGGTAGTATGGCTCGCCGTCACTTTGTCACCCATTTCATATTTCAATGCCAATGCTGCAACCGTTTCCACAAAACGGGATTGTTCATCATCAATTTCATCACAGTGAATATCGATTTGTTTGTTGTATTTGCGGGCAATATTGAAGGCTATATGCATGGATTCCACACCGTATTCACGAGTGAATTCAAAATGCGGAATGCCTCCCACCACATCTGCGCCCATTGCCATGGCTTGATCCAACAAGGCTTCGCCGTTCGGATAAGACAAAATCCCCTCTTGTGGAAATGCCACAATTTGAAGATCGACCCACGGGGCAACTTCTTTTTTCACTTCAAGCATGGCTTTCAGTGCGGTTAACGTAGGGTCAGACACATCCACATGGGTGCGCACATGTTGCACGCCATTTGCGATTTGCCATTTTAAGGTTTTCCACGCACGGGATTTAACATCCTCATGGCTCAATAAAGATTTTCGCTCAGCCCAACGTTCAATCCCTTCAAATAAGGTACCGGATTGGTTCCAGTTCGGTTGTCCTGCGGTTTGTGTCGCATCCAAATGAATGTGCGGTTCAACAAACGGCGGATACACAATGCCCTGTTCGCCGTCTAAAATGTCACCGGAAAAATCAATCTGTTGTTCGTTAGGCAGAATACGGGCAATCTTGCCGTCTTCAATGGCAATCTGCCATAAGCCTTCACGGCCGTTAATATGAATATTTTTAACTAACATTTATCGCTCCTATTTGAACGCCAATTTTTTACCGAATAACGGCGTTAACACAAAATAAGCCACTGCACCGCCAATAACGGCATTTAACGGAATAATACCCGGCAAGAATTTACCGCAAGCAATCCCAATTGCCACAGAGATAATGGCTGTCCAGTTGATGGTGACAAATTTTGCTTGTTCAAAATTAGCATAGGCCTTATTACGCAAAATATAGTCGGCAATGATCACGCCACCAATTGGTGGAATCGCGGCAGATAAAAACGTTAACCAGCCCACAAAGTTGTTGTATAACCACAAGGCACAAAGCGTACCGATCACACCGTTTAACACTGATAATGGACGGCTACTCCAACCGGTAATGTTGGCGAAACCCAAACCGGAGGCATAAAGCGCATTATCATTAGTTGTCCAAATATTTAAACCAAGCACAATAATCGCCGGCAGAATTAATCCTTGTGCAACCATTACATCAGAAATATCGGCCATCCCGGTTACCGCTGCTCCGGCGGCGCCAAAGACGAACATTAATGAGTTGCCCAAGAAGAACGCAATCATACTGATTAAAATTGCTTGTTTGGCTTTGCGTCCGAAACGCACGAAGTCAGCCGTTAATGAACCGGCGCTGATGAAAGAGCCCACAACCAAGGTAATTGCCATAGGTAAGGACATGTCGTCTTTCGGCATGATATTTTCTAACACAGATAAGCCACCGGCATCTGTTACCGCCAAATACACCGAATAAGAACCAAGCACCGCAATTGCCGGCACCGCGATAGTGGAAAGAATGGTCAGTGCGGAGATACCAAAGAAAACCGTAATGGTCATTAATAAACCTGAGCCTAAAATTAAATAGTTCACATCAATGCCGGTAACTTTATTAACCGGAATCGCAAACATCGCCACCCCGACACCGAACCAGCCCACTTGGGTGCCGCCTAAAATTAAAGATGGCAACCACGAGCCTTTCACACCGAAGGAATAACGCGCCAAAACATGGGTCGTTAAGCCGGTTTTTGCACCGATGTAGCCAAGAAATGACGTGTAAATCCCTAACATTAAGTTACCGATGATCACGGCTAGCCAGAAATCATGGTAAGTGAGTGATGTGCCCAGCGTGCCGCCCGTCCACATACTTGCAGAGAAAAACGTTAATCCCAGCATAACAAACGTCAGTGACACAGCACCTTTACGTTCATGTTGTGGAACGGGCTTCAAACTAAAATTTTCAGAACTCATTTTGGTATCCTTTCAAAGTAAAAAAATCGGCAAATTCTAATCTTTAGCCAAACCAAAAGCAAACGTTTGCTTGATGAAAAAGAATAAAAAAAGTGCGGTCAATATTGATAATGTTTTTCAACGGAAAAACACATCAGATATTGACCGCACTTTCTCTCGCACTACCCTTTCAGCTGGGACAAACATCCTTCTTCATCAAAAATACCGACAATTTCTTTTTCACCACGACGGGCAATTAAATGGGTTTCCGTATTTTCGATAATGCGATATTCCTTTGCCGTCACATAATTTTGTAGCACTTTTTTCTGGGCTTTAATTTCAAATAAAGAAATGAATTGCGGATAAACAGACAAGATTCTTAAATGTTCTTCTTCTAAAGAGAATGTCTTGCGTAAACTACGATCTTTCACCGTCACCAACAATGCACCCGCACCAAAATTGCCCACGTAATACCCGTCAGACTCAAACATCCCCAACGCGACCAAACCAAAACTATGCACGTCATTTAAGGCAAGTTCCCGATTAGGTTTTGTAAGTTCATCAATTTTGTATTTTTTGCCATAAGCACGAAATTCTTTCGCTTGTTCCAACAACTTTGCCGGAATATTGGCGGCTTGGTTTGCCCAACTCCAAAGCCAGGTTTGACTCTCAAAGGAAAAAGAACCCAACACCTGAACCGGATAAGTATATTGCTCGCCGAAGGTGATTTTCCCGGCTTTCAAATCCACGTTCCAATCCAAATTTTCTACTCGTTCAGCGAAATCAAGCTGCTTTTCAAACCCAATAATGGCATAGCGATCGTATAAGCCGGAAAAACTTTTATAGCCGCTAAATTGAATCATGCCGAATATTTTTTTAAATAACACGAAGGTTTCTCCTGATTGGTTTAATAAAGTGCGGTGCGTTTTTAAATTGTTTTTCTGCATTGAAAAACGCCTCAAAAATCCACCGCACTTTTGTTTCTGCCAACCGCTAAAAGGTATTACATTGTGCCGGATTGCCGCTGGTTAGCCCCACTTTAAACCATTGCAAACGCTGGGCTGAAGTGCCATGGGTGAAACTATCGGGAACCACATAACCTTGGCTGCGTTTTTGCAAACGGTCATCGCCTACCGATTCCGCCGCATTAAACGCTTTTTCAATATCACCACGTTCAAATAAACCGCTTTTTACCGCTTGTGATGCCCACACGCCGGCATAGCAATCCGCCTGAAGTTCCAATTTCACGGAAAGTTGATTCGCTTCTGAGCGGGATGAGCGACTTTGCAGACGATGCACTTGTGTCAACGTGCCTAATAAATTCTGTACATGATGCCCCACTTCATGGGCAATCACATAAGCAAACGCAGATTCGCCGGCTGCACCCAGTTTATTTTTCATGTCGTTATAAAACGATAAATCCAAATAGACCCGTTGATCATTCGGACAATAGAATGGCCCCATGGCAGATTGCCCCGTGCCGCACGCCGTTGGGGTTACGCCATTGTAGATAACCATGCGAGGTTCTACATATTGTCGGTTATTTTTGGAAAAGTATGTGGACCACACTTCCTCTGTGTCGCCCAGCACCACTTTGGAGAGTTTAAATAATTGGTCTTCTTGCTGTGATTGCAAAGGTGAACTTTGCGTAGTGCCCACCTCCATCTCACCAACCAAGCCTGATAAATCCACGCCATAATAAGCGCCGACCAAAATAATGATCAGCCCCAAAATACCGGTCGGTTTTCCGCCACCGAAACCACCGCCCGAGGAGCGTCTGTCTTCCACATTTGAACTTTCTCTACGACCTTGCCAACGCATACTTTTTCCTATTTTTAAATTAAATTTGTTTTATTCTAATCGAGAACCCTTTTTCCCGCCTAACATTTTATTCCTAGACTTATACGGCTGAATTGGGTATGTTGTGGCTCCCTGAATGAATCAATAAGGAGATGAAAATGGGATTATTTGATTTTGTCGGCGATATTGGCAAAAAAATTTTTAGCAAAGAAGAAGAGGCTTCCGCTGCAGTAACCCAACACATTAACGAAGATAACCCGGGTGTTGCAGATGTGGCGGTGAAAGTCGAAAACGGCGTGGCGAAAATTTCGGGCGTGGCGAGCTCTGCCGATGCGTTAGAAAAAGCGGTATTAATGGCGGGTAACATCATCGGTATCAGTAACGTCAATATTGATGACGTGACCGTGAAAAACGGTGAAACCCTTGCCGGTGATGATGAATTTTATGTCATCCAAAAAGGCGATACCCTTTGGAAAATTGCTGAAAAACATTATGGTGACGGCAACAAATACACAGCGATCGTAACGGCAAATAAAGAAGTGATTAAAGACGCAGATAAAATCTTCCCGGGGCAAAAAATTCGTTTACCGAAAAGCCTATAGTGTTATTTAAAAACGTTTCGATAAACGACCGCACTTGATGACATAAGTGCGGTCTTTTTTATTGTGTTTTAAGTGAATCGTAGCGTGCAACTTGTTGCACGAAATCTTGAACGCCCGAAAGGTTAAATAACGTTCTGTGCGTGGTTTCATCGTGCATCAAGATGCACGCTACTCACGAAATGGTGAATGCCCGAAAGGGGTAAATAACGTTCTGTGCATGGTTTGGTCGTGCATCAAGATGCACGCTACGTACGAAATCATAAATGCTCGAAAGGGGGAAATAACGTTCTGTATGTGGTTTCATCGTGCATCAAGATGCACGCTACGCACTTATAGTATTATTTAAAAACGTTTAAATAAACGACCGCACTTGATGGTATAAGTGCGGTCTTTTTTTATTGTGTTTTAACTATTCTTCAATAGAACGCAATAATTCGTTAATACCGACTTTGCCTAAAGTCTTGGCATCGACTTTTTTCACGATAACAGCACAGTAAAGGCTGTATTTACCGCATTTTGACTGTAGGCTACCGGACACTACAACGGAACCTGCCGGCACGCGACCATAGTGAATTTCGCCGGTTTCGCGATCATAAATTTTGGTAGATTGGCCGATAAAGACACCCATGGAAATCACACAACCGTCTTCAACAATCACTCCTTCTACCACTTCAGAACGTGCGCCGATAAAGCAGTTGTCACCGATAATGGTTGGGTTGGCTTGTAATGGCTCTAACACGCCACCAATCCCTACGCCACCGGAGAGGTGGACGTTTTTACCGATCTGTGCGCAAGATCCGACTGTTGCCCAAGTATCCACCATTGTACCTTCGCCCACATACGCCCCAATATTCACGTAAGATGGCATTAATACTGTGTTTTTAGCAATGTATGCGCCTTTGCGAACGGTGGCAGAAGGCACGACACGGAAACCTTCTTGTTGAAAACGTTCTTCTGTGTAATCGGCAAATTTTAAGGCGACTTTGTCGTAGTATTTGGTTTCTGCACCATCAATAATGTGATTGTCATTGATACGGAAAGAGAGCAACACCGCCTTCTTCAACCATTGGTGAGTGACCCATTCACCATCAATTTTTTCGGCGACACGGTATTTGCCACAATCTAAGCCTTCGATCACTTCTTCAATGGCGGCACGGGTTTGTGCATCAACGGTTTTCGGTGTAATTTCTGCGCGTTTTTCAAACGCATTTTCAATGATTTGTTGTAAATTTGACATGTTTTTTCCTATATCAATGTGAGTTAAATAAGCGTTATAAAACATCTAATGTGACGTTATCAAAAAGTTTTTTCACCGCATTATTATCGTGCAGACGTTCTGCTTTTTCTACGTTTTCACGGGTTAAGTGCGGTGAAAAATAAGTAATAAAATCATACATATAATTACGTAAGAACGCACTGTTCTTAAAAGCGATTTGGGTCATGCTTGGGCGGAAGAGATGATCCGCTTTAATGGCAACGAGATCCGTATCTGCTGCAGTATGCGCCATGGATGCCATGATACCCACGCCCAATCCCATGCGTACATAGGTTTTAATAATATCGGCATCCGTTGCCGTAAAGACGATATTTGGCAAAATCCCGGCGCCATTAAACGCATAATCTAAATCCGATACGCCGGTGAAACCGAACGTATAGGTTACCAGTGGGTATTTGCCTAATTCTTCAATGGTCAGCTGTTCGCATTTCGCTAAGGGATGATCAGGTCTTACGATCACGGAACGATTCCATAAATAACAAGGCAATAAGACCACCCCATCAAATAAATACTGCGCTTCGGTGGTGATCGCCAAATCCACTTCATCTGATAATAGCGCATCATAAATTTGTGAAGGCGAACCTTGGTGAATATGCAGGCTCACATTCGGGTAACGCTTGGAAAAACGCTCAACTACCGATGGCAACATATAACGTGCTTGCGTATTCGTTGTGGCGATGCGTAACATCCCATGATCCGGCTTCGTATATTCATCGGCAATTGAACGAATGCCTTGCATTTTCATCATTAATTCTCGAGAAATGGCGACAATGCGCTTTCCCGGAGGCGTTAGCCCTTTAATATGTTTGCCGTTACGCTCAAAAATTTCCAATCCAAGCTCGCTTTCTAATAAGCGAACTTGCTTACTGATTCCCGGTTGTGAGGTAAACAGGGCATTTGCCGCTTCCGTCACATTAAAATTTTGATTCACAATCTCAACCACATAGCGAAGTTGCTGAAATTTCATGGTTTCCTCTCGTTAATCATGAGCACTATTTTTTATAACGTTTACTGAGTTCCGAATAGCGTTTGACGGCTTTACGAATCTGTCCGGCTTTCGGTTTACGGCGTTGTTTATGGGCATCAACTTTTGTTTCTGTTTCCGGTGGTAGCCCCACTAAATCACGCAAATAATTCACTTCATCTAACGCCATTTCCTGCCAACCGCCACGCGGCAAGGTTTTCATTAATTTAATATTGCCATAACGAATGCGAATCAAGCGGCTGACTTGAATGCCTTGAGATTCCCACAAACGACGAACTTCACGGTTGCGCCCTTCCATCAACGTCACATCAAACCACTGGTTCATCCCCACGCCACCCACAAATTTAATGTCTTTAAAATTTGCCGGGCCATCTTCTAATTGCACGCCTTTTTTTAAGCGCGCTAACATCGCTTCATCCACTTGCCCGAAGACACGCACGGAATATTCTCGCTCCACTTCACGGCTTGGGTGCATTAAGCGGTTTGCCAGTTCGCCATCCGTTGTGAATAACAATAAACCCGAGGTGTTAATATCCAAACGCCCGACCGCAATCCAACGTGCACCGTTTAAACGCGGCAAGCGATCAAACACCGTTGCGCGTCCTTCCGGATCATGGCGGGTGCAAAGCTCCCCTTCCGGTTTGTAATACATTAACACCCGACACACTTCTTTTTGTGCTTGGGTAAGATTGATCAAGTTGCCGTCAATTCGTACTTTTACGCCGGAATGTACGTTAATGCGATCGCCTAAGGTCGCGATTTTGCCGTCCACGCTCACGCGATTTTCTGCAATGATGGCTTCGATTTCACGGCGGGAACCTTGCCCGGCACGGGCTAAGACTTTTTGTAATTTTTCGCCCTCTGCTGCCATGGATTTATTGACAGGTTTAGTCACGGATTGACGGGGTTTGGCTCCCATCGTTTTTTCTTTATTATTGGCTGAAAAGTGCGGTCGATTTGACGTGCGCTTTTGTGTTGTGGCTTTCATAAATCCTCGTTGTCGCTTTCCCAAGCGTCTGTTATCGATTAAATAAATGGTGTAATGGCGCCGCTGCCTTCGCGTAAAATCACTGGTGTACTTTCGGTTAAATCCACCACTGTGGTGGGTTCTTGCCCTAAATAACCACCGTGAATAATTAAATCTACCTGACGTTCCAAACGATCACGGATTTCTTCCGGATCCGATTGCGTGATATGTTCTTCATTCGGCAACATCAAAGAACAAGACAAAATCGGCTCGCCTAAGGCTTTCAATAAATCTAGGGCTATTTGATTATCCGGTACACGAATGCCGATGGTTTTACGTTTCGATGTCATTAAACGGCGTGGCAATTCTTTCGTAGCCGTTAAAATAAACGTATAACGACCGGGCGTGTTATTTTTAATTAAACGATAGGCAGAATTAGTCACCAACGAATAATTGGACAATTCTGACAAATCACTACACACCAACGTAAAATTGTGCCCTTCCGGTAGCTGGCGAATTTGCACGATACGATCCATGGCGTGCTTATCGCCGATCATACATCCCAAGGCATAACCGGAATCGGTTGGATAGACGATGACGCCGCCGTTACGCAAAATTTCAACTGCCTGATTAATCAATCGGGCTTGCGGATTTTCGGGATGGATATAAAAAAATTGACTCATATTCTTCACTCTCCGAGTAAATAGCGAGGCATTATATCAGTTTCAAATAAGGCGGGATAACGGTTTGTTTTACAGAAACCCTATATCACGCCGATTTAAAATGATTGAAAAATTGACCGCACTTTACTTCACTGAACCACACGTCAAACAATACAAATATTGCCCTTTAGGATCGTTAAAGCGAGTTAATGTGCCAAGCGGTTTGGTTAACTGCGTGAACGCTTTCGGTAATCCAACACTTTCAAGCACGAAACCTTGCGCCCAAGTTTTCGCATCGCCTTTGAAGTCACGTAACATTTTTTTCAATAATGAGCTGTCTTCATCCACAATCCATTCCACTGAGAATGAGGCTTCATCGAGTTTATCTTTTTCTGCCCGTTTTTCATTCACTAATTCAATCGTCTTACCGATGGCCGTATCTAATGTCCCAAGCTCATCTACCAATTTATGTTCAAGCGCTTCAGAGCCTAGCCAAACCTGACCTTGCGCAATATTATCCACTTGCGCCTTGGTTAAATGGCGACCCTCACTGACTTTCGTTAAAAATTGATCGTAGCCATGTTCAATTTCCAACTGAATAACATCATTTAAGGTTGGCGATAAAGGTGAGAATAATGAACTAAACCTTAAATCAGAGGTTTTTACGCCATCTGCGGTAATCCCCATTTTCTTAATGGTGTTCTCAAAGGTCGGCAACATGGCAAAAATGCCGATTGAGCCGGTAATCGTATTTTTATCGGCGACAATATAATCGGCTGTAGAGGAAATCCAATAGCCACCTGAAGCTGCCATACCGCCCATGGAAACCACCACAGGTTTGCCGGCATTTTGTAAATGTGCCACTTCTTGACGAATGATCTCCGAGGCAAACGCACTGCCACCGGGGCTATTGACACGCAACACCACGCCTTTCACTTTGTCATCGTCATAAGCTTGGCGTAACAATTTGGCAACTGTATCGCCACCCACATTTTCTTCGTCGCTGTCACCATCAATAATAGCGCCTTCTACATTCACTACCGCAATCTGGTTGTCGGTTTCCCCATGCATACGATCCGGCAAAGAGGCTAAATATCTCTCGTAATCCACCATTTTCGGTTGATGATCCTTATCTTCACCAAAAAGTGCGGTCAGTTTTTTATCTAAATTTAAACGATCTATTGCGCCGGTTACGAGCTTGCGTTGCTTCACATAGGCCGCGGTATCACCTTTTAACGCTTTCAATTCGGTTAAAAACGTATGCGCGTCCGGTGCAACGGCACTTTGCTGAATATCACGATTCTCTGCCACACGTTGCTTATAATGATTCCACATGGTATTTAACCAACGTTGTAAATTCGCCTTGGCTTCATCAGACATCTCATTGCGTAAATACGGTTCGACTGCCGATTTGTAAGTACCGACGCGAAAGACGTGCGGGTTCACTTCGAGTTTATCGAGCATATCTTTAAAATACAGCGTTTCCTGTGCCAAACCATCAATAGACACGGAACCTGTCGGGTTCATATAAATTTCATCGGCATAACTGGCAAGGAAATATTGCGCTTGATTATAGTTATCCGCATAAGCAATCACCTGTTTGCCGCTTTCTTTGAAATTTTCAATCGCCTCGCCCACATATTCCAGCGCCGGCAAATCACCGCCTTGGAAAAAGTTCAAATCCAGCACTAAACCACGAATATTGTCGTCTTGTGCGGCAGAATCAATCGCATATACCACATCAAAAGTAGAATATTGTTGCGGAATATTTTGCCCATCCAGCTCTTTTAAAAGGGTTTTGAAATCGTTTTTCTCATCGCGATTATCGGCTAAATAGCCATCTAAATTGAGCAATAACGCCCCTTGATCACCTCTTAGCACGGTTTTTTCCGATTTATCTGCGCCAATCATCAAAGTTGCAACAGATAAAAGCACCAAAACGAAAACAAGAAACACCAAATTCATGACCAAATCACGAATAAAATTTAATATTCGCCAAGCGAACTTAATACAAGATAAAATGACGTTCATACCACCTCAAAAAGCGATCCAAAAGGATGCTTAAAATACCACAAACCGCCTGCGCAATAAACACGCGGAAAAAATAAACTGTGCTATAATCCACCGCACTTTTCGTCTCACCCACAAATGAAGGACAATCATGGATGCATTAAAATTGCTTACCGAGCGTTATTCGGAGAAAAAACTGAGCGCCCCAGCCCCCGATAAACACCAATTAACCCAAATGTTTCAAGCGGCATTGCGCAGCCCTGATCATGGCAGGCTGCAACCTTATCGCTTTATTGTCATTGAGCAAGATAAAATGACGGAATTAAGCCGTTTATTAAAAAGCGCCGTACATGAACTGAACCTGGGTGAAGAACGCTTGAAAAAAGCCGAAACCCTAGCGACCCGCGCCCCGATGATCATCGGTGTTGTTGCCAAAATCGATCCGAATATTAAAAAAGTTCCGGAATGGGAACAGTTGCTTTGTGCAGGTTGCGCGACCTATGCCATTCAATTAGCGGCGAATGCCTTAGGCTTTAAAAACGTTTGGGTTAGCGGCCCTTGGCTAGACGGGAGCGACTTACGCCAAGCATTCCAATGCGATACCGCAGATAAAATCATCGGTTTCTTGATGATCGGATCTGCTGAAGATAAATTGGAAAGAGAGAAAAAAACGTTAAATTTAGATGGTCTTGTGTTTTCTCTTTAATGTAAAAATACCCAAAAAACAGACCGCACTTGACGAAGCAATCAAAGTGCGGTCTGTTTTTTATTATAGCCAGCCAAAGTCTGGCTAT
>NZ_KE952621.1:0-49513 GCF_000466335.1 Aggregatibacter sp. oral taxon 458 str. W10330
AGAAAATCAATATTGCCGAACACGAATTCACCGGCGAAGAAATCGGCGAGCTGTTGTTAAGCTCCGTACGCCAAATTAAGACCGGGCAATGCCGTGAGCGCGAGATCACCAATGAGGCAATTGCCGCACGCAAAAACACCGGGTTGTCGCAATCCGCCTTTGCGCAACTTATGGGAATTTCCGTCCGCACGTTACAAGGCTGGGAACAAGGCAGACGCAAACCCACAGGCGCAGCAGCAACGTTATTAAAAATCGCCACCCACCACCCCGATGTATTATTGGAGCTTGCCGGTTAAGCGCGCCTTTCGCACTCCGTCGCGTGTATCTTGGTGCACGACAGATTTCCCTTATGAGCGTGTTTTTTCGTGCAACGAGTTGCACGCTACGGGAGTTGATTTTGTGGGTGCTCAAGATTATAGTAAAACGTAATTTATTGAGGAGAAAACAATGTTGCTGACTGAAAAAGGGTATGACGCATTTTTAGCTGAGAATATTGCACGAGGCAATGAGGATATTCTGATGGGGCGTTGTCATTCGTTAGAAGAGGCGCGCGCAACATGGCAACAAACCATTCAACAGAAAGCGGCTGAACTCGCGCAGTTGGATGAGCAACATGAGTCGGTTTATGGCTAATGTGATTTTGTCTAAACTCGCCACAGACAATATCAATGAAATCCTCGCCAATGTTTACGAATTCACCGGGTTTATTTCCACACCGGAAAAACTCCTCGCCGAATTTGAAAAAACTTTCCGCTTGATTGCCTTTATGCCTGATGCCATCGGTCGTTTGCGCGAGGACGGTGAGCGTGAAGCCTTTTGTCGAAATTATCGTATTATTTATCGCGTTGTTGAAGAAACCGTGTATATCAAAACGGTAGTTCATAGCCGCCGGCTTTATCCCCAACCCTCATTTTCACCTTAAGTCCGTAGCCTGTATTCACGATTTCGTGCGTAGCCTGTATTCACGATTTCGTGCGTAGCGTGCATCTTGATGCGCGAAAAATTTCACCTCGATGCGGAATAAAGTGCGGTGGTTTTTGAGCGTGTTTTTTGAGGCAATCCGGCGTTGCGGGGTGGGTTTCGTTGATTGACAATTTTTTTGTGATACGCCATAATTTTGAAGAACTGGGGGACTCGTCCTCCCCCAGTAAGTTATCGAGTTAGTAAGCCGGCAAAGACCAGAGCAACAACACGATAACTAGGATAATGGTCTTCAACATTATATTATCCTCTTCATTGTAAGGTTTAAGCCTTACACTCACTTTCAAGATTACCCCTTGAAAGTGAAATTATTATGGTTCGGCACACCGAATTCATCAAGATGTCTTTTAAGAAAGCCCGATAATCAATTATCGGGCTTTTTATTTCGCTTTTGATGGCGCACGCTTCACAGCGTGTGCCGATAACCGAATATAAAAGGCACGCGTTAGGAAACGCGCGCCATCAAAAAGGGTTATTCCATATTGTAGCGTGCATCTTGATGCACGAATGATTTTCCCTTATGAGCGTTTTTATTCGTGCAACAAGTTGCACACTACGGGAGATTATTGTGATAATAATTCATATAAAAAAAGATGCCTGACGGCATCTTTTTTAGCACTAGGGTAGTCCTCACCTCATTAAGTAGCACTTATGGCAGCTTACGCCTTCTTTTGTAAGATAAGCATTTTTTGTGTTGGTTTCAAGCCGATTTCAGGCATTTCATTTAAAATTCGCACGTTGTTTGCCGTTTCGTACGTAGCGTGCATCTTGATGCACGAAAGAATCACGCACGGAACGTTATTCACCACCTTTCGGGTATTCATGATTTCGTCTGTAGCGTGCATCTTGATGCACGAAAGATTTTCCCTTATGAGCGTTTTTATTCGTGCAACAAGTTGCACGCTACGGGAGAGAATGATTTAACCTCGGTGCGTGATTTGCGATTTCGTGCAACAAGTTGTACGCTACGGGGTAGAATAATGTTGTTGTTTTGCGGATTTGAAATCAATGATGTAAACGGTGTGTACGCCAACAAGAAATTTAACGGCGTATTTACCATTCAATATTGAAATTTCTTTTTTCTTTCTGAGCCGGTAAACGTCTGCTGTGTAGGAAAGCTTGTCTATTTCGCTTTTAACGGCATCGTAAAAATGCTCTGCGATAAGCCTATTTTGGGATTGTTGTAGAATGTAGCGAGCTTGGTTGCGTAATTTTTCCTCCGCCATGCTATGCCATTTAATGAGGTAATCAAACTTCATCTAGCTTTAATTCTCGGCGTAAATCAATCATCACTTGTTCGTGAGAAATTGTTTTCACTATGCCTTTTTCTAGTTGTTCGAGCAAATGTTGCTCTTCTTCGGTGTAATATGTCTCTTTTTGCTTAAATACAGGCGGAGATGAGAGGGTGATTTGCATAGGATTCCCTGTTCGTTGAAGTTTGGTTTCATTCTACAATTCCTGCAATTATCACGCAAGCCATCCATAAAGTGCGGTGATTTTTGAGCGTATTTTTACGTTGTGTGTATTTCGTGCGTAGCGTGCATCTTGATGCACGACCGAAGCACGCACGGAACGCTATTCAACCTCTTTCGGGTATTTATGATTTCGTACGTAGCGTGCAACTTGTTGCACGAATGAATAACGTACGTAGTGTTTTTATTTCATGTGTAGCGTGCATCTTGATGCACGAATGATTTCCCTCACGACCGTTTTTTATTCGTGCAACAAGTTGCACGCTACGGGGAGAATGATTTAACCTCGGTGCGTGATTGACGATTTCGTGCAACGAGTTGCACGCTACGGGGATTCAATTTGCACAATGTGTTGTTGCACTCTACGGGCAAATAAAAAGAGAGGAAGGTTTCCTTTCCTCTCTTTGTTTGGTGTTGTGCGTTGATGTGCTCGCTATTCATCCAAGAAGCTGCGTAAGGTTTCGGAGCGGCTTGGGTGGCGCAATTTGCGTAGTGCTTTGGCTTCGATTTGACGAATACGTTCACGGGTTACATCGAATTGTTTGCCGACTTCTTCTAATGTGTGGTCGGTGTTCATGTCGATACCGAAACGCATACGAAGCACTTTCGCTTCACGTGGCGTTAAGCCTTCCAACACTTCGTGTGTGGCGGCTTTTAGGCTTTGTGCGGTGGCGGAATCCAATGGCAGTTCCAAGGTGGAATCTTCAATGAAATCGCCTAAATGGGAGTCGTCATCATCGCCGATTGGGGTTTCCATTGAAATCGGTTCTTTGGCGATTTTCAGCACTTTGCGGATTTTGTCTTCCGGCATTCCCATGCGCTCTGCCAGTTCTTCCGGTGTGGCTTCACGTCCCATTTCTTGCAACATTTGGCGAGAAATACGATTGAGTTTGTTGATGGTTTCAATCATATGCACCGGAATGCGAATGGTGCGTGCTTGGTCGGCGATAGAGCGCGTAATCGCCTGACGAATCCACCAGGTGGCATAAGTGGAGAATTTGTAACCACGGCGGTATTCAAATTTATCCACGGCTTTCATTAAGCCGATATTGCCTTCTTGAATTAAATCAAGGAACTGCAAGCCACGGTTGGTGTATTTTTTCGCAATGGAAATCACCAAACGCAGGTTCGCTTCTACCATTTCTTTTTTGGCACGGCGCGCTTTGAGTTCGCCTTGCGAAATGCGTTCGCAAATGTCTCGAATTTGCTGAATGGTGAGGTTGGTGTCTTGTTCAATTTGAACTAAGTTGGCAATCGCCTGACGTAAGTCCGCTTCATATTGCACTAATTTTTCCGACCAAGACTTTCCTGCCGCTAAGGCTTTCACCAGCCAAACGTCTTGGGTTTCGTGTCCGATAAAGCTTTTTTGGAAAGTCGCTTTTGGCATTTTGGCATTATCCACCATGATTCTTTGAATGGTGCGTTCTTGGTTGCGCACTTGCTTCATGATGTCGCGCATACGCAACACTAAAGCATCAAACTGTTTCGGCACTAAGCGGAATGTGGTGAAAATCTCGGATAATACTTGAATTTCCGCTTTGGTTTTGGCTGAGGTGCGACCGTGTTTTGCAATGCTTGCCAGTGTTTTTTGATGTTGATCTTTAAGTGCGGTGAATTTTTCGCGCGCAACTTCAGGATCAATGCTGTTATCACTGTCGCTTTCATCGCTGCTATTTTCTTCGTTGCCTTCTTCGTCCTCTAATTCCTCTGTCGCATCGACACTTTCGCTTTCTTCATCTGACGCGAAGGTTTCTTCTAATTCGGCATTGTCGGCTTCGGTGATGACGTTCGGATCAACAAAACCGGTAATCAAATCCGCTAAGCGGGCTTCCCCTCTTTCCACTGCGTCATATTGTTCAATGAGATGGGTAATGGCTTCAGGATAGGCAGCAACGGCGCTTTGCACTTCGTTGATGCCTTCTTCGATGCGTTTGGCGATGTCAATTTCGCCCTCGCGGGTGAGCAATTCCACGCTTCCCATTTCGCGCATATACATCCGCACAGGATCGGTGGTACGACCGAGTTCTGCTTCTACGCTAGATAACACTTGGGTGGCTTCTTCGACAACATCTTCATCAGCGATATTTTCGTTGAGCATCAGATCATCGGCATCCGGTGCGGCTTCCAACACCTGAATGCCCATGTCGTTAATCATTTGAATAATATCTTCAATCTGATCCGCATCGACTAATTCTTCAGGCAGGCTGTCATTGACCTCGGCATAAGTTAAATAACCTTGCTCTTTCCCTTGTGCGATGAGTAGTTTCAATTGAGATTGTGGATTTTGATCCATATTTAATATCCGCCTTGCTGACTTATTTAGTGAAGATAAAATGCTAGGGATTTTAGCATTCTTACTAGGGTTTAACTATTTCTTTTCTTGTTTTTTTACTAACAAATGTGAAAGCTCTTGCTTTTCGTTAAGATCCAAGCCTTCCGCACGATCTTTTGCAATGAGCCATTGGATGCGCTTATCCACCAGTTGCAGATAAAAATAACGCAATGTTTCGCGAAACGTATCTTCGATCTTATCGTCTTCAATCAAATGGTTCCACGCCAGCAATTTTTCAAGCGTCCCTTGTTGGGGTGTATCGCGCCAATGCTCCAGCAGTTGACCGGCACTAATACCAATTTTTTCACGACAAAGTGCGGTCAGTTCTGCGAGTAAATCGTAGCCCGGCTCGTCTAAGTTTTTGAGCGGTTCCAAATCCGGTATGAATTTCACCAATTCCGGATTTTGTAACAATAACGCAATGAGAATCCGCATTGGCGTGCGCTTGAACTGCATGGTCGGCACGGTGGTTTCATTGTGTGGTTTGGCAGGATTCGGGAGCAGACTTTCCAGCTGTGTCGGATCCAAAATTCCTAATTTTTTCGCCAGCGTATTACGCAAATCCAACCGCAATACATCGCCCGGAATTTGCTTAATTAGCGGAATCGCCAGTGCGGCAAGTTTCGCTTTGCCCTCTTTTGAAGAAAAATCCACTTGCGGAGTTAAGTGCGCAAACAAGAATTCGCTCAAAGATTGCGCGTTCTCAATGTATTCCTCGAAGCCTTGTTTACCGTATTGACGAATGAAGCTATCAGGGTCTTCATCGTCCGGTAAAAAGATAAATTTTAGCTGCCGTCCGTCTTCTAAATAAGGCAACGCATTTTCTAAGGCGCGCCATGCGGCATCTCGTCCCGCGCGGTCGCCGTCATAACAGCAAATCACTTGTTCTGTGGAGCGAAAAAGTAATTGAATTTGTTCCGAGGTCGTGGAAGTACCAAGAGACGCCACAGCATAATTGACACCAAATTGGGCTAATGCCACCACGTCCATGTAACCTTCAACCACCAGCAGTTTTTGGGGCGAATCGTCCGCCTGTAGCGCTTCAAATAAACCGTAGAGTTCACTGCCTTTGTGGTAGGTGACGGTTTCCGGTGAGTTTAAATATTTCGGTTTTTCATCGGTTAACACGCGCCCACCAAACGCGACCGTACGCCCACGACGATCACGAATGGGGAACATAATCCGATTACGGAATTTGTCGTACACATTGCCACGATCATTGCGCGACAGCATGCCTAAATCGAACAGTTTTTGTTGCTCTTCACGGGTTTTACCGAATTGACGATATACGGTATCCATGGCGTTTGGCACATAACCGATTTGAAAACGGTCAATGATTTCCGCTGACAATCCGCGTTGTTGCAGATAACTTTGTGCCGGAATATTTAACGGCAATTGTTGCTGATAAAATTTGGCGATTTCCTGCATTAACTCATATAGATTTCGCTTAGTTTGGAAATTAACCTGCTTGCCGTTATCGTTAAAGTGCGGTCGTTTTTCGTAGGGAATTTCCAAGCCGAGAAAACCTGCCAGTTCTTCCACCGCCTCTACAAATTCCAGCTTGTCATATTCCATTAAAAAGGAAATGGCATTACCGTGTGCACCGCAACCAAAGCAATGATAAAACTGCTTTTTATCGCTGACGGTAAAAGACGGTGTTTTTTCATGGTGAAACGGGCAACAGGCTTGATAATCACGGCCGGCTTTTTTCAGTTTTACGCGGGAATTAATTAAATCGACGATGTTAGTTTTGGTTAAAATATCGTCTATAAATGTGCGGGGAATGGAACCTTTCATCGAGTATTCTGCCTCTTATTGTGAATGAAATATGAGCCTAACTGATGAGATTAAGAGAAAATAAAACCGTGAGCCTTGGAAGATTCACGGTTTGAATAACTCGAGTTAAAATGCGGTTATTAGTATAAACGTGTATTACGTGCGTTTTCACGAGCAACGCGTTTTGCGTGACGTTTTGCGCGGGTGGCATTTTCACGTTTACGAATCGTTGTTGGTTTTTCGTAGAATTCACGAGCACGAACTTCTGCTAAGATACCAGCTTTTTCGCAAGAGCGTTTGAAACGACGTAATGCTACGTCAAAGGATTCATTTTCACGAACTTTAATTACAGGCATAAGCCAATCACCTCAATGAGTTTAATTAATTTAATTGCAATTTAAATTTTATTTGTTGCCGCAAGTTGCGGCAGATTCAATAAAGGTCGCAATTTTAATCCAACTTAACAGGAAAAGTAAAGGAAAGATTCGCCTTTTCCTGAAATCCGTGTTGATAAACTAGTTAAACCTGAGTAAAAAAGGTAAAATTTGTGGCATAAATCCAAGATAAACAGAGAATACCAATGCGAATTTTAGGCATCGAAACGTCCTGTGATGAAACAGGCGTTGCCATTTATGACGAAGAAAAAGGCTTGATCGCCAATCAGCTCCATACCCAAATTGCGCTACACGCCGATTACGGCGGCGTTGTACCGGAACTTGCCTCGCGCGATCATATCCGCAAACTCGCCCCCTTATTACAGGCTGCACTTGAAGAAGCCCATCTCACCGCCAAAGACATTGACGGCATCGCTTATACCAGTGGCCCCGGCTTGGTTGGTGCGTTGTTAGTGGGCTCTACCGTGGCGCGTTCTTTAGCCTATGCGTGGAATATCCCTGCCATCGGCGTACATCATATGGAAGGGCATTTACTGGCGCCGATGCTGGAAGAAAATCCACCGCACTTTCCTTTTGTGGCGTTGTTAGTGTCCGGCGGACATACCCAATTAGTGCGTGTGGATGGTGTTGGACGCTACGAATTATTAGGCGAATCTATTGATGATGCCGCCGGGGAGGCGTTTGACAAAACGGCAAAATTACTCGGTTTGGATTATCCCGGTGGCGCGGCACTGGCACGTTTAGCGTTAAAGGGTACGCCGAATCGTTTTGCGTTCCCTCGCCCAATGACCGATCGTCCCGGTTTGGATTTTAGTTTTTCCGGTTTAAAAACCTTTGCCGCCAATACGCTGCATCAAGTGGTGCAAGAAGAAGGGGAATTAACCGAACAAAGCAAAGCAGATATTGCTTATGCGTTCCAAGAGGCGGTGGTGGACACACTCGCTATCAAATGCAAGCGTGCGTTAAAGCAAACGAGCTTGAAGCGTTTAGTGATTGCCGGTGGCGTGAGCGCCAATAAACAGTTGCGCCAAACCTTGGCGGAGCTGATGCAACAATTCGGGGGTGAAGTGTTTTACCCACAACCGCAATTTTGTACCGATAACGGCGCCATGATTGCTTATGCCGGTTTTCTACGTTTAAAACAAGGACAGCAGCAAGATCTTGCCATCGAAGTGCGTCCCCGTTGGGCAATGACCGAATTAACCGCTGTTTAGCCCTCGACAAAAGTGCGGTAGAAAATTGAGGAGATTTCCCCCCGATTTTCTACCGCACTTTTACTTTCTTCTTTACTTCCTTTCTGCTTGAATTTTCTGCCGACATTTCTGCCGTGAGTTTCTATTGTCAGTTTCTACTGTAAATTTCTACCGCACTCGTCTTCTGCGCTGATGAAATAGCTTGCTCATGGATTGTGTAGCTTTATTGCTTGGCATTGGGGCTTTTTCTGCAACGTGAACACGGCTACGGTGATATTGGCTGAAGAAATAATGCAGGCTGCCGGCAAATAAGACACCCACTAAAAATACAATAATGATTTCGCCATAAAGCCGATGAAACATCTGATTAATTTTGCTTTTTGTCGATTGGGCATATTTGGCATCAAAAGTTACACGCAGAAAACCTTCTACACCGTTTGAAGAATAAATCGGTTCGACAATTTGTTGTGAATCCGTGTCTTTTTCTTCCGGTTTATCCAATCCCAATAAACTGCGGAGGTTCGGTGAGTTGGTGCTTTGCGCCAATAATTCGCCATTACGGGCATAAACGGCGGCGTCCAACACAAATTCCTCTTTGACGAAGTTATCTAAATTTTCCACCAGTTGTTCAGTTTTGGCATTATTAACTAACAACATTGAGAACAAACTGGCTTGTTGGCGCGCCAGTAAATGGGACACGTTCGCCACTTGGTTGACGCTGGAAAGCTGTGAGCCGATTCTGAACTGTTTTATACCAAATAAAATGATCGTCATGATGCCGGCACATAGCAACATAATGCCGAATAACATCATCCATTTCATCATTTTTTCTTTTACTAAATGCAAGTTATTTTCCCCAAAGATGGATAAGTAAGCTAGAATAAATCGCTTTTTTGAGAATCGCTACAATTTACAGGATTTTTATGCAAACACAAAATCTGACCGATATTCTTCGTCATTTTCCCTCGTTGCCCGCCCCATTAATTGCCGATCAACCTTGTGAAGCCACACAGGCATTTGTGCTTTATTCCGATAAGCTAAACTTCACAACGCTACAGGCTTTTCAACAAAAGTGCGGTGAAAATTTTTTGTGTTTTGCCGCATGGACGGTGTTGCATAACACCGTGGTGTTGCTCAAAGGCAACTGGAAAGCGGAATGGATTGGCATTGCCCATGAATTAGCACTGGATATCGCACCGCTCAACTTTCACGCCAGTTTGAAGCAAGCAGGATTATTGGTGATGGACATGGATTCCACTGCCATCCAAATTGAATGTATCGATGAAATCGCCAAACTTGCCGGCACCGGTGAGATGGTTTCCGCCATTACGGAACGCGCCATGCGTGGCGAGCTCGATTTTAGTCAAAGTCTGCGCCAACGGGTTGCCACCTTAAAAAACGCACCGGAAAGCATTTTGCAAGAGGTCAAACAGCATTTACCGCTGATGCCGGGATTGGTGGAAACAGTCAAAGAACTCAAAAATCACGGTTGGAAAGTGGCGATTGCTTCCGGTGGGTTTACCTATTTTGCCGAAGTATTACAACAAAAACTCGGCTTAGATTTTATTGCCGCCAATCAATTTGAAATTATTGACGGCAAACTTACCGGCAAGGTGCAAGGCGCCATTGTGGATGCGCAATACAAAGCGCAAACCTTACAACAGTTGGCACAGCAATTTAACATTGCCACTGAAAACACTGTTGCCATCGGCGACGGCGCCAACGATCTCGCCATGATGCAAGTTGCCGATGTCGGCGTGGCTTATCACGCCAAACCAAAAGTACAACAATTGGCGCAAGTTATCGTCAATTTCACCGATTTAACCGCACTTTTATGTATTTTAAGTGCAAACGACAAAATGAAATAAGGAGAAAACCATGCCATCATTCGACATTGTTTCCGAAATCAGCGGACACGAAATCCGCAACGCCGTGGAAAACGCCAACCGCGAACTCACTAACCGTTGGGACTTCCGTAACGTACAAGCCGCAATTGAATTTAACGAAAAAAACGAAACTATTAAAGTGAGCAGCGAATCAGATTTCCAAGTGGAGCAACTCATCGACATCTTACGTAACGCGTGTATTAAACGTAACATCGAATCCACTTCGTTAGACATTCCTGCCGACTATGAACACAGCGGCAAAACCTACAGCAAAGAAATCAAGCTGAAACAAGGCATTGAAACCGACATGGCGAAAAAGATCACTAAGTTAATCAAAGACTCCAAAATCAAAGTCCAAAGCCAAATCCAAGGCGAGCAAGTCCGCGTTACCGGCAAATCCCGCGATGATTTACAAGCCGTGATTCAACTCGTCAAAACCGCCGAGCTGGGACAACCTTTCCAATTCAATAATTTCCGCGATTAAAAACGCGTTCAAAAACGACCGCACTTTCACAATAAAAAACAAGGCCGCCACAATGGGCGGTCTTCTTTTTAGACATAGATCATATTTTTAAATATTTCCGCTTGAAAATCACAGGCAAGGTCACTATGTTAGAGATAAGGATTCAAACCGAGTCGTTCGACTCATTACACAAGAGGTAAATGCTATGACAGTGAATATCACCAGCAAACAAATGGACATCACCCCTGCAATCCGTGCGCATGTTGAAGAGCGTCTTGCCAAGTTGGACAAATGGCAAACTCAGTTGATTAATCCTCATTTTATTTTGAATAAAACCCCGAAAGGTTTTTCTGTGGAAGCCTCTATCGGCACGCCGAACGGCAATCTTTTAGCCACAGCAGAAGCAGAAGATATGTATAAAGCGATTAATGACGTTGAAGAAAAACTAGAACGTCAACTCAACAAATTACAACACAAAAGTGAAGCACGCCGTGCCGATGAGCGTTTAAAAGATTCGTTCAAAGAATAAGCGTTGACTCTACGAGACAGAAATGTTGTTGTAAAAACATAAAAATAAAACACCGCACTTTATTTTACGAGATAAAGTGCGGTTTGTTTTTAGTTAATATTTTCATTCGTGCAAAAGGCAGAAAGCGTATTGCCCAAAGGCGTGATTAATCAATCAAACCCGCCTTCATTAAAAAGCGATAAATGCCGTCTTGCTCAAGCGGTTCCGCCACATGATCGGCAATCGCTTTGAGTTTTTCATGGCCATTGCCCATGGCGACACCTACGCCCACGGTGTTTAGCATTTCCAAGTCATTTAATTGATCACCGAACGCCATCACATTGTCCATCTGTAATCCCAAATGTTTGACCACCGCTTGAATACCACGGGCTTTTGAGCCTTCCGCATCAAATAAATCCACAGAGTCTTCATGCCAACGCACCACACGTAAGCCATCTAATATGCCTGAATTTTGCACCAATTCATCCTGCTCTGCACGATAAAACGGCAACACTTGCCCAATATCGTTTCCTTCAAAAAAGGTTTTATCCACAATGTAATCTTTCAAAATCGGATCCATGGCGCATTGAACCACGGCATTCCGCTCTGAAACAGCGACCGTATGATCCGACACAAAGGCATAAGGCATATGATGCTGTTCAAAAAAATGTACCAAACGGCGAATTTTTTCTGTTGGAATCACATGTTTTTCAATGACTTGCCCGCGATAACTTGCCATCTGCCCGTTCATGGTCACAAATAAATCAATGCCTTCCTGCTCAATCACCTGATTTAATTTCTGTGGGAATGCACAACGCGTGCGCCCGGTGGCAATGGCTGGAATAATGCCATTTTCTTTCAACTTACGCATAAACACAGGCACCGTTGCCGGCAGGAAATCGCGGTGCTTCATAAACAACGTGTCATCGATATCAAAAAAGACCAGCTTAATTTGGTCGCGATAATTTGGAATCGTCATCTTCTTTCTCTTTTCTGTCAATGTCAGGCAAAACGGCTTGATTTTAGCATTTTTGCGAGGGAGATCCTAAAATTGCGCCCAAAAACCCCGAAAAAACACACCACACTTTATGATGAATCTGTTTTCTCTCAATCAAGTGCGGTCGTTTTTATGAACCTTTTTCAATCCTGCTGTGTGCATTGCCACACGCCACTGAAACTTGCCAAACACGGCTTATGTAGCCGTTGTAATCGAACGATTCGGCGTTTTCCTTATTGCGGTTGTTGCGGTGCGGAACTGAGGGAAAACGCCTTGCACTGCGGCAACTGTTTACAACAGGAACCGGCGTGGGATCGCATGGTCATCATCGGGCGTTATAACGAACCACTTTCCACGCTAATTCATCGGTTTAAATTTCAACGGCAATTTTGGCTGGATCGCACGCTGGCACGTTTATTATATTTAGCTATTCGCAATGCCCGTCGTACGCATGGATTAATGCTGCCTGAGGTGATTCTGCCGGTACCGCTACACCATTTTCGACAGTGGCAACGAGGGTATAATCAAGCCGATCTCTTGGCGCGCCAACTGGCTAAGTGGTTACACATTCCTTGTGTTAATGATGTGTTAATTCGCACCAAACGCACACCGACCCAACGGGGCTTGAGCGCCAAAGATCGGCGAAAAAACTTGAAAAATGCCTTCCAACTTTCCGCCAAACGCCGGCATTTTCCGTATCGCCATGTGGCATTAATTGACGATGTGATCACCACCGGTTCTACGTTAAACGAAATCGCCAAGTTATTACGCAAAGCCAATGTAACACATATTCAAGTGTGGGGGCTGGCGCGAACATAAAACGCATGATAAGGCATTTTTATTACACCAAAAGGTGGAAAAAAAACCGCATGAAGCGTATCATATCCGACAAATTTAATTAGGTTTTATTGTGGGGGCGTTATGCAACAAATTACTATTTCAGCGGAAGCACAAGCACATTTCCGCCGTTTATTAGATCAGCAGGAAGAAGGCACCAATATTCGTATTTTCGTCGTCAACCCGGGTACGCCAAGTGCCGAGTGCGGTGTGTCTTACTGCCCACCCAATTCGGTGGAAGCAAGCGATACCGAAATGAAATACGACACTTTTTCTGCCTTTGTGGATGACATTAGCCTACCGTTTTTAGAAGATGCCGAAATTGATTATGTGACGGAAGAATTAGGCGCACAACTCACCTTAAAAGCGCCAAATGCCAAAATGCGCAAAGTGGCAGACGATGCGCCGTTAATCGAACGCGTAGAATATGTGATTCAAACCCAAATTAATCCGCAATTAGCCAGCCACGGTGGTAAAATTACCTTATTGGAAATCACCGATGACGGCTATGCGATTCTACAATTCGGCGGCGGTTGTAACGGTTGTTCCATGGTAGATGTGACGTTGAAAGACGGCGTGGAAAAACAATTAATCAGCCTCTTCCCGAACGAACTCAAGGGCGCAAAAGACGTTACCGAACACCAACGTGGCGAACATTCTTATTATTAATAAAACAGCCGAGTGATTTGAGCCAAGTAAATGCCTTGGCTCTTTTTTTGTTCATAGGCATTTCAAGAAAAAAACGCTACAATACCGCACCTATTAACCCTTAAAAGAGAAGTTATGACCGCACTTAATGTATTAATTTACCCAGAAGATCACCTGAAAGTGGTGTGTGATCCCGTTGTGGATGTGAATGATGAGACACGCAACATTATTGATGATATGTTCGACACCATGTATCAGGAAGAAGGCATAGGTTTAGCCGCACCGCAAGTGGATATTTTGCAGCGCATTATTACCATTGATATTGAGGGCGATAAACAAAATCAGTTGGTATTCATCAATCCGGAAATTTTGGCATCCGAAGGGGAAACCGGTATTGAAGAAGGGTGTTTGTCGATTCCTGGCTTTCGTGCGTTAATTCCTCGCAAAGAAAAAGTCACCGTTAAAGCGCTCGATCGCAATGGTCATGAATTTACGCTGGAAGCTGACGGCTTATTGGCGATTTGTATTCAACATGAAATCGATCATCTCAACGGCATTTTGTTTGTGGATTATCTTTCTCCGCTCAAACGCCAACGAATTAAAGAAAAGCTTGTTAAATTGAAAAAACAACGCGAAAAACAAAAAGCATAGTAACCTCCCAAAGTGCGGTGATTTTTAACCGCACTTTTTTCATCCTGCCCTGTTGATGTAATGATTATAGGACTCTCATCATGTGGTTTAAAAATGCCCTGATTTATCGAATCACCAAACCGTTAGATTGGTCAATCGACACCCTTGCGCCACAGCTTGAACAACACCGCTATCAGCCTTGCGCACAATCGGACATCCTTAAGTTTGGTTGGTCAACGCCGTTGAAAGGCAGTGAATCCCTGTATTTTGCTGTGGGAAAACAGATTTTATTGCTTGCTCAAAAAGAAGAAAAAATGTTGCCGGCACACGTCATTAAACGTGAATTGGAGGCGCGCGTAGAAAAAATCGAACAGGCAGAAAACCGCAAGTTAAAAAAAGTGGAAAAACAAACCTTAAAAGACGATGTCATTGCCACGCTCTTGCCGCGCGCTTTTAGTAAATATCAACAAACTGCCTTGTGGATTGATGCGGAAAACCAGCTTATTTATGTTGATGCAGCGTCCGCTAAACGTGCAGAAGAGACGTTGGCATTGTTGCGTAAATCCTTAGGGTCGCTGCCGGTTGTGCCGTTAACGTTTGCCAACGAGCCGGGATTGGTGATGCAAGAATGGATTGCGCAAGGGCAGGTGCCGGAATGGCTAGTGCCATTGGAAGAAGCCGAGTTACGCGATGTCAACAATGGGGTTATTCGTTGTAAACAACACGCGCTGGATAGCGAAGACATCCTCACTCTCGTCCATTCCCGCTACGTGACGAAGCTGGCATTGGAATGGGAAGATCGCCTCAGTTTCGTGTTAAACGAAGACTGTAGCTTAAAGCGTCTCAAATTTGCCGGTGCCGTTCGGGAAAAAAATGACGATATTTTAAAAGAAGATTATGCCCAGCGTTTTGATGCCGATTTTGTGCTGATGACCGGTTTACTCAGTCAGCTCACTGAAAACCTCTTGCACGACTTCGGCGGCGAAAAAGTGCGGTTATAATTTAATATGAATTTCACTCGTTAATATAAGGAAAAAATAATGTGGTCAGAGATTTTTATTGGCTATGGCGTATTTATTTTAGAAGTGATTACGTTGCTTTTGATGGTTGTCGCCGTGGTAACAACGGTCATTTCAATTAAACAGAAAAAACACACACAACCCGGGGAATTGATTATCACGGATTTGTCCAAAACCCTTGAAGAAACCGGCAAGGCATTGCGTGAATTTCATTTTACCAATGACGAACTCAAAGCCGCAGAAAAAGCCGAAAAGAAAGCGGAAAAAATGAAAGCAAAAGCCTTGAAAGCACAGCGCAAAAAAGGCGGAGCAACACCAGCTGAACAAAAACCAACACTTTATGTGTTGAATTTTAAAGGGGATATTGCCGCCAGCGAAACCATGGCGTTAAGAGAGGAAATCAGTGCCATTATTCAAACTGCAAAGTCTGATGATGAGGTCTTGTTATGTTTAGAAAGCCCGGGCGGCATGGTGCATGGCTATGGCTTAGCTGCCTCACAGTTGGCACGTTTAAAACAGCATGACATTAAACTCACGGTCGCGGTAGATAAAGTGGCGGCGAGTGGCGGTTATATGATGGCCTGTGTTGCTGATAAAATTGTTTCTGCTCCCTTTGCGATTATCGGCTCAATCGGCGTGGTGGCACAGGTGCCAAACGTTCATCGTTTACTGAAAAAACATGATGTGGACGTAGATGTCATGACCGCGGGTGAATATAAACGCACGGTGACGATACTGGGAGAAAATACAGAAAAGGGAAAACAAAAATTCCAACAAGAATTAGACGAAACCCATCAACTGTTCAAACAATTTGTCGCTCAACATCGACCGCACTTAGACGTGGATCGTGTGGCAACAGGAGAACATTGGTTTGGGCAGCAGGCGTTGCAATTAAAACTGGTGGATGACATTATGACAAGCGATGATTTGTTATTGCAGGCAATAAAAGAAAAACACGTTGTTGCATTGCATTACGCTGTGAAAAAACCTTTCTTACAAATCCTCGGCAAGCAAGCGGAAGAAAGTGCGGGTAACCTATTGTTAAACTTAATAAAAAACAATAAACACACATTCATGTAAAACAAATTCTACGCTTGTTTCACAGAACATTAACAGCCCAATTAACTTATTGAGTTTGTTGGATTTGTCAACGTATTTATGCCAATTTTGTGTAAATCTGTGGAATTTTCCTGTTTTTTGTTTTACATGGATAAGAAAAGTTTGCTAATATGGGTCGCTTTTAACCAAAACTTACACATAAATCATTTCACTAACCTATAAGGTAAATTAAATGAAATTATCACATTTTTTACTTTCAGCTATCGCAGTCACGACGTTGGTTGGTTGCGGTAACCTCAGCAAAGTATCCAAAGAAGGGACACCTGTTGAGGGAACAGAGTTAGTGTGGCCGAAGATTGAAAAATCTAAGTTTAACCACGATGGCACACAACTCGGTTCATGGCCGAATTGGGATAATGTTCGTATGATCGAAAGAGGTATGAACAAAGACCAAATTTATAACCTCATCGGCGTACCTCATTTTAGCGAAGGCTTATTTGCTGTTCGTGAATGGGATTATGTATTTCACTATCGTGAAAACGGTGAGCATAAAATCTGCCAATACAAGATCTTATTTGACAAAAACATGGATGCCCAAAGCTTCTTCTGGTATCCAAACGGTTGTAATGGCAACTCCACATTTTCTTTAACGGCTGATTTCTTGTTTGACTTCGATAAAGATACCTTAACCGAACAAGGCAAATCCGTAGTAGATAACGTGGCAATGCAATTAAGATCGTCTCCAGCGAAAGAAGTAAGAGTCGCTGGTTATACTGACCGTTTAGGTTCTGAATCTTATAACTTGGATCTTTCCCAACGTCGTGCAGAACGTGTTAAATCACGTTTAATCGAACGTGGTATCGCGCTTCCAATTACGGCTATCGGTTACGGTAAAGCGCACCAAGTGAAAGCGTGTAACAGTGAAAAAGGTCAAGAATTAATTCGTTGTTTACACCCTAACCGTCGCGTTGAAATTACCTCTTTCAACACCTCCTCAGGCGCAATGCCAACATTGAAAGGTGTTCAAAGCGGACATCGCGATCCAGCGTACTTGTACTAAGTACGCATTGTCATATTGACATCAAGCTATTCCATAGAAAGGGCAATTTAATCTGCCCTTTCTTTTTCGTTTTTCTTAATCTTGCCTTTCCTCTTAATTCTTCAAATTTTTCTTTCAAGCGCCTCATAGCGTTGTAACACATCATGCACAAGCTTATTGGCCAGTGCCACATAGTTGCCATGAAAACGGCTACTGAAGTTAAGCAAATGATAAAGCTGATAAATGATTTTCCGCGCGTGATAACCTTCTTCTAACGGGAAAGTGCGGTGGTAATTTTCATAGAATTCCTGTGGGAACGGCTCGAATAATTCGGAAAAGGCTAAATCACATTCCCGATCGCCCCAATAGCATGCGGGATCATAGGTCACAGTATGGCCGTCAATGTTGGCGCAGTTTTCAATCCACAAGTTGCCATGTAAAAGCGAGGGTTTTGGCTGATGTTTTGCCAATAATGTAGCAACGGCTTTAATGATTTTTTCGTTATCCCCGAAATGCAGATTTTTCTCTGCGCAGAGTTGCAATTGCCAACCAATGCGTTGTTCACTGAAGAATTTCGCCCAATGGGAACCCCATTCATTCGGTTGATATTGCGGCCCGAGCCAGGTATCAAAAGATAAACCGTAATTTTCCGAACCTTGATATTGGTGCAAGTGTGCCAGTTGCTCGCCAAATTCTGCCATATTTTGTAGCGTATTCGGCTGCATTGCTAATCCTTCTAACAACAGAAAACTGTGATTTTGCGAACAACCGACACCATAGACTTCCGGCACACGAACGGTATTGGTTTTAGCCAACATGATTAACTGATCTGCTTCGGCACGGAACATAGAGCGGTAGGATTTTTCATTCATTTTCACAAAAACAGGTTGAATGCCATCATCAATAATCCAAGATTCATGCATTTCACCGGTGTGAATTTTGGTTTTGCTTTTAATGGAATAATAAGCACCAAATTGATCAGCTAAGACTTGAGAAATAGACTTCCACATACCTTGTTCCTTTTGCTAGTTAATCATAGGGATAGTGTAAAAGATTAGGAAAAAATTACTGTGACTCAAGTCAAAATTTGGACATTTGGTTGTCATTTTAAAATATGCTAGAATTTCGCACCGCACTTGATTTGTCCGCTTGTAAGGATGATAAAAGTGCGGTGCTTTTTTAAAATGTTTTTTAATGAAATGAAACAAGTTGCCTTGCGTATGGGTGACCACTGTATAAGGAAAATGTATGCCTATTATTACTTTACCTGACGGTTCACAACGTCAATTCGATAAACCAGTTACCGTATTAGAAGTTGCGCAAAATATTGGCGCAGGTCTTGCCAAAGCGACCATTGCCGGTCGTGTTAACGGTGAGCGTAAAGATGCCTGCGATCTGATTACCGAAGATAGCTCACTTGAAATTATTACCGCCAAAGATGAAGACGGCTTAGAAATTATCCGCCACTCCACGGCGCACTTGCTCGGTCATGCGATTAAACAATTGTTCCCAAATGTCAAAATGGCCATCGGCCCGACGATTGACAACGGTTTCTATTATGACGTGGATTTAGACCGCTCTTTAACCCAAGAAGATGTTGATGCCCTTGAAAAACGCATGTTGGAATTGGCGAAAACCAATTACGACGTGATTAAAACGCCGGTCAGTTGGCAAGAAGCAAGAGATACGTTTGAAAAACGTGGCGAGCCGTACAAAATGGCGATTCTAGATGAAAACATTGAACGTACCGCTACGCCTGCGCTTTATCATCACCAAGAATATGTTGATATGTGTCGTGGCCCGCATGTACCGAATATGCGTTTCTGCCATCATTTCAAATTACAAAAAATTGCCGGTGCCTACTGGCGCGGCGATAGCAAAAACAAAATGTTGCAGCGTATTTACGGTACTGCGTGGGCAGATAAAAAACAACTGGATGCCTATTTGCAACGTTTGGAAGAAGCGGCGAAACGTGACCACCGTAAAATCGGTAAAGCGCTTGATTTATACCACATGCAAGAAGAAGCGCCGGGCATGGTGTTCTGGCACAACGATGGCTGGACCATTTTCCGCGAATTGGAAACCTTCGTACGTACCAAATTAAAACAATACGATTATCAAGAAGTGAAAGGTCCGTTCATGATGGACCGCGTGCTGTGGGAAAAAACCGGTCACTGGCAAAACTACGGCGATTTGATGTTTACCACACAATCGGAAAACCGTGAATACGCCATCAAACCGATGAACTGCCCGGGACACGTTCAAATCTTTAACCAAGGGTTAAAATCTTATCGCGATTTACCGATTCGTATGGCGGAATTCGGTTCTTGCCACCGTAATGAGCCTTCCGGTTCTTTACACGGTTTAATGCGTGTACGCGGTTTCACTCAGGACGACGCCCATATTTTCTGTACCGAAGAGCAAATTGAAAGCGAAGTGACGAGCTGTATTCGCATGGTTTACGATATTTACAGCACCTTTGGCTTTACCAATATCTTCGTTAAACTTTCAACCCGTCCGGAAAAACGTATCGGTGCCGATGATATGTGGGATCGCGCGGAAGAAGGTTTGGCGAATGCGTTAAAACACAATGGTCTTGAATATGAAATTCAAGAAGGCGAAGGCGCGTTCTACGGTCCGAAAATTGAATTTGCTTTACGCGACTGCTTAGATCGTGAATGGCAGTGCGGTACAATCCAATTAGACTTTGCGCTACCGGGGCGTTTAAACGCCTCTTATGTGGCGGAAGATAATGATCGCCGTACGCCTGTTATGATTCACCGTGCGATTTTAGGTTCTATCGAACGTTTCATCGGTATCATCACCGAAGAATATGCAGGTTTCTTCCCTGCATGGTTAGCGCCAACGCAAGCGGTTGTGATGAACATCACTGACTCTCAATCTGAGTACGTGCAAGAAGTCGCGAAAAAGCTATCCGATGCAGGTTTACGCGTGAAAACCGATTTGCGTAACGAAAAAGTCGGTTTCAAAATCCGCGAACACACCTTACGCCGCGTGCCTTATATGCTGGTTTGTGGTGATAAGGAAATCGAAGCCGGCAAAGTGGCGGTGCGTACCCGTAAAGGTCAAGATCTCGGTACATTCACGGTGGAAGAATTCTTAGAGATTCTGAAAACACAGGTGAGAAATCGCGACTTAAAATTATTAGGCGAAGCGTAAGTTCCGCTATTTACGCAACCACATCAAAGTGCGGTTAAAATTAACCGCACTTTTTTTATGCCTGCCCTTGTTGCATAATAATTGACATTCAAGAAGCACTGTCGTATGCCCCGTGTTGCAGGAAAAGATCTGCACCACAGCATTCGCACCGCAAACGGTAAAATCACACTGACCATAACGTAGAACATGATGAAACCACTCAATATTCTCTTTGCCGGCACGCCGGACTTTGCTGCACAGCATTTACACGCTTTGCTCAATTCTTCCCATAACGTTATTGCCGTTTACACTCAGCCGGATAAACCTGCCGGACGGGGTAAAAAATTGCAAGCCAGCCCAGTGAAACAACTCGCCGAGCAACATCAAATTCCTGTCTATCAACCGAAATCCTTGCGAAAGCCGGAAGCCCAAGCTGAATTGCGTGCATTAAATGCGGATGTGATGGTTGTGGTAGCTTATGGCTTGATTTTACCTCAAGCCGTTTTGGATATGCCGACTTATGGTTGCTTAAACGTACATGGTTCTTTGTTGCCCCGTTGGCGTGGTGCTGCACCGATTCAACGATCAATTTGGGCAGGTGATACACAGACCGGTGTCACGATTATGCAAATGGATGCCGGTTTGGACACGGGCGATATGTTGCACAAAGTCTCTTGTGAGATTTTGCCGACAGAAACCTCCGCCAGTCTTTACAACAAATTGGCAGAACTTGCGCCACCGGCATTAATTGAGGTATTGGATCATTTAGGAAACGGTAAATTCACTGCGGAAAAACAAGATGACACCCAAAGTAATTATGCCGACAAACTTTCCAAAGAAGAAGCCAAGTTAAATTGGCAGCTATCGGCAGCACAACTGGAACGCAACATTCGCGCCTTTAATCCTTGGCCGATGGCTTATTTGGAATTAATGGATGGACAGAATAACCCGCAAACGCTGAAAGTGTATCAGGCAACCGTGTTGCCCCATGTAAATAACACGCCGGGGACGATTTTAGCCGCCGATAAACAGGGTATTCAAATTGCGACAGCGGATGGTGTATTGAATTTATTGCAATTACAACCGGCAGGCAAGAAACCGATGTCGGTGCAGGATTTATTAAACGGACGGGCTGATTGGTTCCAAGTAGGTAAGGTGCTTGCCTAATGGAAAATCAACGCTCCTCTAAAAAAACGCCTCCCAAAACCACCGCACTTTCGACGCGAGCGATAGCGGCGAAAGTGATTTTACAAGTGTTAGATGAAGGGAAATCCTTGTCCACCTTGATACCGGAAGCACAATCTTCGGTGAAAGCGCAAGATTTGCCGTTATTGCAAGAAATCTGTTTTGGTGTATGTCGCGTCTTGCCTCGTTTGGAACAAATCATCAAATGCCTTGTGGATAAGCCGCTTAAAGGTAAAACACGCATTGTGCATTGTTTGTTATTGGTCGGTTTATATCAGCTGCTTTATCTGCGAATCCCTGCGCATGCTGCGGTAGATGAAGTGGTGAATGCGACAAAATCCTTAAAATCTGACAGTTTTCGTGGTTTGGTGAATGGGGTGCTGCGTCGATTTTTGCGTGAACAAGAGGATATTCTTGCGATTGTGGATAAACATTGGCAAACGCTGCATCCCGATTGGTTTGTGAATAAACTGAAAAAGGTTCATCCGAACTGGCGCGAGATCATTGATGCCAATAATCAAAAGCCACCCATGTGGTTGCGGGTGAATACACAAAAAAACAGCTTGGAAACTTACCGCACTTTATTAGCAGCGCAGCAGATGGAAACGCAGGTGACGTCTCATCCGCAGGCACTGGGGTTAACTCAGCCGACAGCCGTGCAAAATTTACCGTTGTTTGCCGAAGGTGGTGTGACAGTCCAAGATCTTCATGCGCAATGGGCTGCGTTATTATTACAGCCACAAAATCATGAGGTTATTTTAGATGCCTGTGCGGCACCGGGCGGCAAAACCACCCATATTTTAGAATTGGCGCCGCAGGCTGATGTGATGGCGTTGGATGTGGAAGAAAACCGTTTACAACGGGTGAAAGAAAATTTAGCACGCATGCAGCAACAGGCGACTATCGTGTGTGGCGACGCAGCGAATCCACAAGCATGGCTAGATAAATTGGGTAAAAGTGCGGTGCGTTTTGACCGCATTTTATTAGATGCACCTTGTTCTGCCACCGGGGTAATTCGCCGTCATCCTGATATTAAATGGTTGCGTAAAGAGGCTGATATCGAGCAGTTAGTCGCTTTGCAAGGGCAGATTTTGGATGCATTGTGGCATTATTTAAAACCCAACGGGGTGTTGTTATATGCCACTTGTTCTGTGCTTGCGGAAGAAAATGCGCAGCAAATTGAGCGCTTTTTGCAAAAGACGCCGGACGCACAATTGGCGGCACTAGATCTGCCGCCTGATGTGCTGGCGCACAATCAAAGTGCGGTCGGTTTTCAGTTTATTCCACAAATTGACGGTGGCGATGGCTTTTATTATGCGAAATTGGTAAAACGTCAGGGCTAACGTTAGCCATGGAGAGAATCAAATGAAGATAATTATTTTAGGCGCCGGACAAGTGGGTTCGACCTTGGCAACGAATTTAGTGAGCGAAGATAATGACATCACGCTGGTTGACGATGAGTCGTTGAATTTAGAACATTTACAGGACAAACATGATTTACGCGTCATGCAAGGCCTCGCCTCCTCGCCTAAAATTTTGCGTGATGCCGGTGCGCCCGACGCAGATTTATTAATTGCCGTAACCAGTTCTGACGAAATTAACATGGTTGCCTGCCAAATTGCCTATACCTTATTTAATACGCCCACCAAAATTGCCCGTATTCGTAACAGTGAGTACTTGAAAGAAAAAGAAAAATTATTTTCTACCGATGCCTTTCCGATTGATCACATTATTTCTCCGGAAAATTTGGTCACGCAGGATATTGTCCGTTTAATTAGCTATCCCGGTGCATTACAGGTGGCGTATCTTGCGAAAGATAAGATCAGTTTGGTTGTGGTGAAAGCCTATTACGGTGGGCCGTTGGTGGGGTATTCCATTTCCACACTAAAAGAACATTTGCCGCACATTGATTGTCGTATCGTATCGATTTTGCGCCAAGATAAAGTCATTCGCCCACAGGGCTCAACAATCATTGAAGCCGGCGATGAAGTTACCTTTATTTGTGCCACCGTACACATTAAAGCGGTCATGAGTGAACTGCAACGCCTCGAAAAACCCTATAAGCGCGTAATGATTGTCAGTGGTGGGAATATCGGTGCCGGCGTCGCCAAACAACTGGAAGCCCATTGCTCGGTGAAACTCATTGAACGGAATGCCGAACGGGCAACTGCGCTGGCAGAAAAATTGTCAAAAACCTTAGTGTTTCACGGAGATGCCTCCGATCAAAACCTATTATTTGAAGAACATATTGAAAACATTGACGTGTTCCTTTCCCTTTCAAGTGACGATGAAGCGAATATTATGTCGGCGTTGCTTGCCAAGCGTCTTGGTGCGAAGAAAGCGATGGTATTAATTCAGCGTATGGCCTATATCAATTTGATTCAAGGCGGTACCATTGATATTGCCATTTCGCCACAGCAAGCCACGATTTCAGCCTTGTTAGGTCATGTCCGCAAAGGAGATGTGGCAAACGTCGTGTCTTTACGCCATGGTTTAGCAGAGGCATTAGAAATTGTGGTTCATGGCGATGAAAACACCTCCAATGTCATTGGCCGTGAAATAGGATCGCTGAAACTGCCGACCGGGACCTTAATCGGTGCTATTTTGCGTGACAATGATGTGATTATCGGCAACAGCCAAACGCTGATTCAAGAGGGCGATCATGTCATCGTGTATTTAAGTGAGAAAAAATACATTTCTGATGTGGAGAAATTATTCCAACCGAGTGCGTTCTTTATTTAAACAAGAAAAAATTGTGCTTCGGGCATAAACTGCCTATAATGTGCGCCTTTTCAACCCGTAGGGAGAATAGCCCTACGTATTTTCATGACTATGAGGAGATTGCTATGAGTTTTATTAAAGAGTTCCGCGAATTTGCTATGCGCGGTAACGTCGTTGATATGGCTGTCGGTGTGATCATCGGTGGTGCATTCGGCAAAATCGTCAGTTCATTGGTGTCAGATGTTTTTATGCCGGTATTAGGTATTTTAACTGGTGGGGTTGATTTTAAAGACCTTAAACTCACTTTGGCGGAAGCTGCTGGTGATATTCCGGCAGTGACATTAAACTATGGTGTCTTTATTCAAAACGTATTTGATTTTATCATCATTGCGTTTGCGATTTTTATGATGATTAAGGCGTTAAATAAACTGAAAAAACCGGCAGAAAAAGTCAAAGAACCGACAGCGGAAGAAAAACTCTTAACCGAAATTCGCGACTTGTTGAAAAAATAAGAGACATCACATCAAAATCTTCTCCTCGTGAGAAAATTTTTCTTTTTATTCCTGTATCATATCTGCATTAACCCTTTCCCTTTTTTAGCAAGGAATCCCTATGAGTCATTTAGATGAATTAAAAGCCGAAACCCGAGACATTATTACTGATTTATTAAATGACGGCAGCGATCCGAATGCGCTGTATATTATTGAACATCATATTTCTCACGATGATTTCGATAAATTAGAAAAAATTGCCATGGAGGCGTTTAAAGCCGGCTATGAAGTGTCCGAAGCGGAAGAGTTTGAAGAAGAAAATGGCAACGTGGTATTCTGTTGCGATATTATCAGCGAAGTGGAATTGAAACCGGAAATCATTGATGCGCAACAAAAAGAATTATTGCCATTGTTAGAAAAATATAAAGGCAACTATGACGGTTGGGGCACGTATTTTGAAGATCCGAATGCAGAAGAAGATGAATACGGCGATGATGGCGAGTTTTTTGATGATGAAGATGACTTAGATGATGACGAAGAAGCGTTCATTAAGCATTAAAACATCCGGAAAATCCACCGCACTTTATATCCACCACACGTTATGTAGGAGAGTCGCATGAAATTAAAATCGTTCACTTTATTACTCTTGCCTTTAAGCCTTGCGTTAACCGCTCACGCAGAACCCCAATCTGTCGATGAAACGAGCAAAAATGTCATTTCTTTTGGAACAGAAGTGTCCAAAGAAGTGGATTATGATGTAATGGCCGTGACACTTTTCATCAAAGAAGAAAATAAAAGCTTAAAAGCCTTAAACCAAACCATCAATGAAAAAGTCAATGCCGCCTTAGACGTGATTAAAAAACAAAGTGCGGTAGAAATTAAGAAAAATGCCCGTAACACACAAGTACGTTACGATGACAAAGGCAAACAAGCCGGCTGGGTTGAGCGTGCCGATTTAGTCTTAGAAAGCAAGGATTTTGTGGCACTGTCTCAAGTGATTTCTGACCTCAATGACACCTTCGCCATTGCCGATGTGATGCAAAAACTCTCCAAAGAAGCTACGGCTAAATTTGAAGATGAAATGATGAAAAGTGCTTTAGCGCAATTCCAACATAAAGCCCAATTAATCCAAACTTCACTCAATGCAAAAGGCTATGAAATTCTCAATTTAAATTTGGATAGCCGAAATGAACTTCCCTATTTTGAAGGTCGCATGATGCCACTGGCTAAAGCGAGCGCATTCGCTTCAGAAAATGCAGATGAAGTTAACTTAGATAGCCACAGTAAGGCGGAATTAAAAGCGACAGTGAGCGCACAAATTAAGTTATTCAACTAATCTCTTTTTCCCGAAAGCGATTTTTTATAGAATGACAATGTTTTTTACGGTAAAGATTGCCGTAGAAATCTTCCTTTCAACAAATGAGGTAAACAATGAAAGTTGCAAAAAATGTGGTGGTAAGTATCGCTTATCAAGTTCGTACTGAAGACGGTGTGTTAGTGGATGAAGCACCGGCAAATCAACCGTTACAATATTTACAAGGTCATAATAACCTTGTGATCGGTTTAGAAAATGCCTTGGAAGGCAAATCGGTAGGTGACAAATTTGAAGTTCGTGTAAAACCGGAAGAAGGCTACGGTGAATACAACGAAAACATGGTACAACGCGTGCCGAAAGATGTGTTCGTTGGTGTAGATGATCTGGCGGTAGGCATGCGCTTTATTGCCGACACCGATATGGGACCGTTGCCTGTGGTCATTACGGAAGTGGGTGACAAGGATGTTGTCGTCGATGGTAACCATATGTTAGCCGGTCAAGAGTTACATTTCACGGTAGAAGTCATCGATACACGCGAAGCAACATTGGAAGAAATCGCACACGGCCATTTACACCAAGAAGGCGGTTGCTGCGGCGGTCATGACAGCGATGAAGAAGGCCATGGCTGCGGTTGTGGCGGTCATCACCACCATCATGATCATGAGCACCATGAAGAAGCGCATGAAAGCCATGGTTGTGGCTGTGGATGTAACCACTAATCAACAAAAACAAATGAATGGCACCTCATTTTATTGTGATTGAGCGCCACCACTAAAAAGAATCCTAACGAGCAAACGCGCGTTAGGATTTTTATTATAGGCGGATTATTTCCCCTCGTAGCGTGCAACTTGTTGCACGAATGATTAATCTCGATGCGTAATTCACAATCTCGTGCGTAGCGTGCAACTTGTTGCACGACCAAACCACGCACTGAACGTTATTTAACCCTTTCAGGCGTTCACAATTTCGTGCGTAGCGTGCATCTTGATGCACGACCGACACATCCCGAGCGTAATTCCATGTAGCGTGCAACTTGTTGCACGAAAGAACCACGCACGGAACGTTATTTCCCTCTTTCAGGCATTCACGATTTTGTGCAACAAGTTGCACGCTACGATTCAAAAAAATCCTAACGAGCAAACGCACGTTAGGATTTTTATTTTCACAGGAGGATTATTTTAATCCTGCCGCAGCACGTAAGTCTGCTGCGCGATCGATTTTTTCCCAAGGGAATTGTTCGCGACCAAAGTGACCATAAGCCGCTGTTTGGCGATAAATCGGTTGGATTAAATCTAACATTTTGATTAAACCGTACGGACGTAAATCAAAGAATTCACGCACTAAATTGACCAACAATTCATTGGCCACTTTGCCTGTGCCGAAAGTTTCGATCATGATGGATGTCGGTTCAGCCACACCAATCGCATAGGAAAGTTGGATTTCACAACGATCGGCAAGACCGGCTGCAACAATGTTTTTCGCCACATAACGGGCAGCATAAGCAGCAGAGCGGTCAACTTTCGATGGGTCTTTACCGGAGAATGCACCGCCACCATGACGTGCTGCACCGCCGTAAGTATCGACAATAATTTTACGACCCGTTAAACCACAGTCCCCCATCGGGCCACCAATCACAAAACGACCGGTTGGGTTGATGAAATATTTGGTATCTTTGGATAACCATTGCGCCGGCAATACCGGTTTGATGATTTCTTCCATCACGCCTTCGTGCAAGTCTTTTTGGCTGATGGTTTCAGCGTGTTGGGTGGAAAGCACCACGGCATCAATGCCGACAATGTTGTTATCTTCATATTTAAAGGTTAATTGGCTTTTAGCATCGGGGCGCAACCAATCTAATTTGCCGCTTTTACGCACTTGTGCTTGGCGTTCCATTAAACGGTGTGCATAAGTGATAGCGGCCGGCATGAACACATCGGTTTCATTGGTGGCATAACCAAACATAATGCCTTGGTCGCCTGCACCTTGATCTAATGGACTTTCACGATCCACGCCTTGGTTGATGTCGGCAGATTGTTTGCCAATCGCATTTAATACCGCGCAAGAACGACCATCAAAGCCCATTTCAGAGCTGGTGTAGCCAATATCGCAAATCACTTCACGCGCTAAGTTTTCAATATCAACCCAAGCAGAGGTGGTGATTTCACCGCCCACTAATGCCATCCCGGTTTTCACATAGGTTTCGCAGGCAACACGGGCTTTCGGATCTTGTTTAATGATTTCATCTAATACCGCATCAGAAATTTGATCGGCGATTTTATCCGGATGCCCTTCAGAAACGGACTCGGACGTAAATAAATATTGACTCATACTCTTCTCCAGAATAATTCTGTGTAATAACAAACGCAAAGATGTTTAGAGGGATTTACATCTAGACGGCTATAATACGCCTTTAGCCCTAAAACGCAAGGTAATTCAGGTGGGATTTTTATCGATTTTATGCGTAGCGTGCATCTTGATGCACGACCAAATCACGCACGGAACATAAAAAAAACGACCGCACTTTGGGTGGAAAGTGCGGTCGATTTTCTTCTTATTTTAAATCTTCGGCTAAGCAAGGCTGAATTTTATTTAACATTTCTTTTAACACGCGTGGTGCGGCGGCAACAATATGACCGGCTTTTAAGTAACTATGACCTGCATTGTAGTCAGTCACGATACCGCCAGCTTCACGAACGATTAAATCGCCAGCTGCCACATCCCAAGCTTTAATGCCATATTCAAAATAGCCGTCAACACGACCGGCTGCCACATAGCAAAGATCTAACGCCGCAGAACCGGTGCGACGGAAATCTGCCACCTCTTGAATAAGACTTTCCATCATGCGAAATTGCATTGGCATATATTTAGCTTGTTTAAACGGAAAACCGGTGGCAAGTACAGCGCCGGATAAATCACGCTTATTTTCCACGCGTAAACGCAGGTCATTTAATTTTGCGCCTTCACCGCGCACGGCAGTGAATAATTCATTACGGATAGGATCGTAAACCACGCCCACTTCGGTGCGGCCTTTAACACGAATAGCAATAGAAACGGAGAAATGAGGCAAACCTTTTACAAAGTTTGTGGTGCCATCCAGCGGATCAATCACCCATTGAACATCGTTATCACTGCCCTCTAACGCACCGCTTTCTTCAGTGATGATGGTGTGGTTAGGGTAAGATTTTTTGATGATCTCAATAATGGCTTCTTCCGAAGCTTTATCGACATTAGTCACATAATCGTTTTTACCTTTTTCCATCGTGATGATGTCGTCACGACGCTCATAATTTTTTGCAATAATATTGCCTGCTTTTCGTGCTGCACGAATCGCGATATTTAACATAGGATTCATAGATTCCACCGGATTTTAAAGAACAATTTAGGCGTGAAATTATAAGAGATTTAAAAGAAAATAGCTATCAGAAAAATTTTTAGAATTGTTGACTAAAAACAAAGGGTATTATGCTAAAATACGCGCCGTTTTCAGTCATACAATAAACATCATGTTAAAAAATATTCGAATTGTTTTAATTGAAACCTCGCACAGTGGCAATATCGGCTCTGCAGCGCGGGCGATGAAAACAATGGGATTAACCGATTTGGTGTTGGTGGCACCGAAACAAGGCATAGACGATCAAGCGATCGCGCTGGCTGCCGGTGCGGAAGATGTCGTGAAAAGTGCGGTTGTCGTCAACACCTTTTCTGAAGCCGTTGCCGATTGTTCTTTAGTGATTGGTACCAGCGCAAGATTACGTCATTTGCAAAACTCACTCATTGAGCCGCGCGAATGTGGCGAAAAAGCCATTCACCATGCAATAAACGGAAAAGTTGCGATTGTCTTTGGGCGTGAACGTGTGGGGTTGACCAATGAAGAATTGCTCAAGTGCCACTATCACGTCACTATCCCTGCCAATCCTGATTATGCGTCGCTTAATCTTGCTATGGCAGTGCAATTGATCAGTTATGAAATACGCATGGCTTATTTAGCCACCACGACAGAAGCGAAAGCCATATCCGTCAATGCCGATATTTATCCATTGATGCAGGAGCTGGAATATTTTTATCATCATACGGAGCAGCTTTATCAATCCCTTGGCTTTATTCAAAATCAAGGGGTTATGCAAAAACTCCGCCGTTTATACGGTCGTGCCGAGTTGGAAAAAACAGAGCTCAATATTCTGCTTGGAATGCTAAGTGCGGTGAGAAAAAAGCTTAAATCGTAAAAGAATAATAGTTGACTGTAAAAGTCAACAATGTAAGATTTCTTTGTTTAGTTTATTATTTAGGAACATAAAAGATGAAATTAACCTCAAAAGGTCGTTATGCAGTCACCGCAATTCTCGATATTGCCATTCATGCCAATGATGGGCCCGTAAGTTTATCTGATATTTCCGAGCGCCAAAACATTTCTCTTTCTTACTTAGAACAATTATTCGCTAAGCTACGTCGCAATCATTTAGTTAAAAGCGTACGCGGCCCGGGCGGTGGTTATAAATTGGGTTATGCGCCCGATGAAATTTCCATCGGCATGATCATCGCTGCTGTTAATGAAAATATCGATACCACCAAATGCCTAGGGAAAGGTAATTGCCAAAATGGAAGCGAATGTCTTACACACAAATTATGGGACAAACTTAGCCAACGCATTGCCGATTTTCTCAATGAAATTACTTTGGCGGAATTGGTGTCTCAACATAAAGAGAAACAAAATGTTCGTCATCATAAACACGAGGATTTTGAAAATCTACTCGTGATTACAAATACCCCACAACATAGCTAGAAGTGCGGTTTAAAATAAAACTATTTAGGAGTGAATAATGAAATTACCTATTTATTTGGATTATGCGGCGACTTGTCCGGTGGACGAACGCGTCGCGAAAAAAATGATGGAATACCTAACCATCGATGGCGTTTTCGGCAACCCGGCATCGCGTTCCCATAAATTCGGCTGGCAAGCAGAAGAAGCCGTTGATATTGCACGTAATCAAATTGCCGACCTCATTGGTGCGGATTCCCGTGAAATTGTATTCACTTCCGGTGCAACAGAATCAGACAACTTGGCAATCAAAGGTGCGGCGCATTTTTATCAAACCAAAGGCAAGCACATTATCACTTGCAAAACCGAACACAAAGCGGTGTTGGACACTTGCCGCCAATTAGAACGTGAAGGCTTTGAAGTCACCTATTTAGAACCGGAATCCGATGGCTTAATCGATTTAGAAAAATTCAAAGCGGCATTGCGTCCGGATACTATTTTGGCGTCTATCATGCACGTGAACAATGAAATCGGCGTGATTCAGGATATTCAAGCTATCGGCGAATTATGCCGTGCGAATAAAACCATTTTCCATGTAGATGCCACCCAAAGTGTGGGCAAAGTGGAGATTAACCTTGCCGAATTACCGGTGGATTTAATGTCGATGTCCAGCCACAAATTATACGGACCAAAAGGGATCGGTGCGTTATATGTTCGCCGTAAACCACGTATCCGCTTAGAAGCCATTATTCACGGCGGCGGTCATGAGCGCGGTATGCGTTCCGGGACCTTACCTGTTCATCAAATCGTTGGTATGGGTGAAGCCTACCGCATCGCAAAAGAAGAAATGGCAACAGAAATTCCACGCATTAAAGCCCTTCGCGATCGTTTATACAACGGTTTAAAAGATATCGAAGAAACCTACGTTAACGGCTCCATGGAACACCGTGTTGCCAACAACCTCAACATCAGTTTCAACTATGTAGAAGGTGAATCCTTAATGATGGCATTACGCGACATCGCGGTTTCTTCCGGTTCCGCTTGTACCTCTGCAAGCCTAGAACCGTCTTATGTGTTACGTGCGTTAGGCCGCAATGATGAATTGGCACACAGCTCGATTCGTTTCACCTTAGGCCGTTTCACCACTGAAGAAGAAATCGACTACACCATCAGCTTAATGAAAAGTGCAGTGGAAAAATTACGCGCATTATCTCCGCTTTGGGACATGTTCAAAGAAGGCATCGACTTAAACACCATTGAGTGGGCAGCCCACTAATTTGACGGGCGGTGCAAATCGCCCAATAAGTACATTATTTTAGGAAAGGAACAAAAAATGGCATACAGCGAAAAAGTGATCGATCATTATGAAAATCCACGTAACGTGGGTTCTATGGACAAAAAAGACAGCGCCGTCGGCACCGGCATGGTCGGCGCACCGGCATGCGGTGACGTGATGCAATTACAAATTCGTGTAAATGACGAAGGCATCATTGAAGACGCCAAATTCAAAACCTACGGCTGCGGCTCCGCCATTGCCTCCAGCTCATTAATCACCGAATGGGTAAAAGGTAAATCCTTAGAAGAAGCAGGCGCGATCAAAAACAGCCAAATTGCCGAAGAACTCGAATTACCGCCGGTAAAAGTGCATTGCTCGATTTTGGCTGAAGACGCCATTAAAGCCGCTATCGCCGATTACAAAGCGAAAAAAGGTTCTTAATGTCATAAAAGTGCGGTCAGTTTTCAACGCATTTTTTAAATGCTGAGAAAACGAACCGCACTTTGTCTTTTCCTTAATCCGGAAAGACGATAATGACGAATAGAGTATTTTGATATCCTGAGTGTTACTTCCGTCTACTTATAACACCGCGAACCCCTTAAGTAGCATTTGATTTTGGAGAAATAAAATATGTCAGTCACATTAACCGAAAGCGCAGCAAATCGCGCCAGAACATTTTTAGAAAAACGCGGGAAAGGGATTGGTTTACGTTTGGGGATCAAAACCTCCGGCTGCTCCGGCTTGTCTTATATGCTGGAATTCGTGGATACATTAAACGAAGACGATCAGGTATTTGAGCAACACGGCGTAAAAGTGATCGTAGACACCAAAAGCCTGGTGTATTTAGATGGCACCCAATTAGACTTTGTCAAAGAAGGCCTAAATGAAGGCTTCAAATTCACCAACCCGAATGTCAAAGACGAATGCGGTTGTGGTGAAAGTTTTAACGTGTAATTGAGACGATGATGAACAATCCCTTTGCTTTATTTGATTTACCCGTTGCTTTTCAAGTGGACAGCGCGTTATTAAATGAACGTTATTTAGCCCTGCAGAAGTCCCTTCATCCGGATAATTTTTCGGCTGCGTCCGCACAAGAACAACGTCTTGCGATACAAAAATCAGCAGAAATTAATGATGCGCTGCGCATTTTAAAAGATCCGATTACGCGTGCTGACAGCATTATTGCGATAAATACCGGTGAAACAGAAAATCCGGAAGAAAAAAGCAATAACGATATTGATTTTCTGATGCAGCAAATGGAATGGCGTGAAACCTTAGAAAATATCGAAAACCATAAAGACACGGATGAATTAACTGCATTTACCCAAGAAATTAACCAAATCCGTCATGCCATTTTAAGCGAATTATCCACCGCACTTGATGCGCAACAATGGAACATCGCACGGGCAATCACAGACAAATTACGTTTTATCAAAAAACTTCAAGCAGAAATTGAGCGAGTTGAAGAGACTCTTTTAGATTTTTAATGTAAAGCATATCGAGAAACAACATGGCGTTACTTCAAATTGCAGAGCCGGGACAAAGTGCCGCACCCCATCAACAAAAACTTGCCGTGGGCATCGATCTCGGCACCACTAACTCCCTGATTGCCACCGTACGCAACGGCCACAGCGATGTTTTATTGGACGAACAAAATCGTCCGTTATTGCCCTCTGTTGTGCATTTTGGCAAAGATGACAACGTGATTGTCGGTTATGAAGCCGCCGAACTTGCCACGCAAGATCCGCAAAATACGGTGATTTCCGTCAAACGTTTAATCGGTCGCAGTCTTGCGGATATTCAACAACGTTATCCGAATTTGCCTTATCAATTTGTCGCCAGTGAAAACGGTTTGCCTTTATTAGCAACACACCAAGGTGTACGTAGCCCGATTGAAATTTCCGCAGAAATACTGAAAAAATTGACCGCACTTGGTGAGCAACGCTTGGGCGGAAACCTTGTCGGCGCAGTAATTACTGTGCCTGCCTATTTTGATGATGCACAACGCCAAAGTACCAAAGACGCGGCGAAATTGGCAGGGCTCAATGTTCTGCGTTTATTAAACGAACCGACTGCGGCAGCCATTGCGTACGGCTTGGATAGCGGACAAGAAGGCGTGATTGCCGTGTATGATTTAGGCGGTGGCACCTTTGATATTTCCATTTTGCGCCTCTCCCGCGGCGTGTTTGAAGTGTTGGCGACCGGCGGCGACACGGCGCTAGGCGGTGATGATTTCGATTTGGTCTTAGCTAATTGGATTATCGAACAGTCTACCGTAAAACCGGAAAATGACAGCCAATATCGCGAACTGATTGAATTAGCTAATCACGTTAAAGTGGAATTAACTAACGTAACGGAAGCTAAAATTCAGTATCGCAATTGGCTTGGCAACATCAGCCGAGAACAATTTAACGAACTCATTCAACCGTTAGTTAAACGTTCTTTACTTGCTTGTCGCCGTGCCTTAAAAGATGCCGGCGTAGAAGCGGAAGATGTGCGTGAAGTGGTGATGGTGGGCGGTTCTACTCGAGTGCCTTATGTGCGCGAACAAGTAGGTGAATTTTTCCAAAAACAACCACTGACCTCTATCGATCCCGATAAAGTGGTCGCTCTTGGTGCAGCCATTCAAGCAGATATTCTCGCCGGCAACAAACCGGATTCCGAGCTATTGTTATTGGACGTTATTCCGCTTTCCCTTGGCATCGAAACCATGGGCGGTTTAGTGGAAAAAATCATTCCGCGCAACACCACCATTCCTGTCGCACGTGCGCAAGAATTCACTACGTTCAAAGACGGACAAACCGCAATGTCGGTGCATATCGTACAAGGCGAACGGGAATTGGTTAACGATTGCCGCTCTCTCGCCCGCTTCACGCTGCGCGGCATTCCACCGATGGCGGCGGGTGCTGCACATATTCGCGTCACCTACCAAGTAGATGCCGACGGGTTACTCAGCGTCACCGCCATGGAAAAAACCACCGGCGTGCAATCCTCGATTCAGGTGAAGCCGTCTTACGGTTTAACAGACGATGAAATTGCCAACATGCTGAAAGCCTCCATGGAAAATGCCAAAGAGGATATTCAAGCGCGTTTATTGGCAGAACAACGCGTAGAGGCGGAACGTGTACTGGAAAGCGTACGCTCGGCTCTGGCACAGGATTATGATTTATTAGATGACGACGAATTAAGTGCGGTCAAAAACGCGATTATTTCGTTGGAACAATTAAAACAGCAGGATGATTCCCTTGCCATTAAACAAGGCATCAAAGCGCTGGATTTAGCAACGCAGGAATTTGCTGCCCGTCGTATGGATAAATCCATTCGCACCGCATTAGCAGGTCACTCCGTTGATGATATTGTAGGAAAGTAAGGATGTTAAAATGCCAAAAGTGATTTTTTTACCCAATGAAGAATTTTGCCCGGAAGGCATGGTCGTTGATGCCGCTGCCGGCGATAATTTGCTTGAAGTGGCCCACAACGCCGGCGTAGAAATTCACCACGCTTGCGATGGCTCTTGCGCTTGCACCACATGCCATGTGGTGGTGCGTGAAGGAGGCGATTCTTTAAATGAACCAAGCGATCAAGAAGAAGATATGTTAGATAAAGCCTGGGGCTTAGAAATGGACAGCAGACTGTCTTGCCAATGTATTATTGGTGATGAAGACTTAGTCGTCGAAATCCCGAAATACAACATTAACCACGCAAACGAGGCGGCGCACTAATGAAATGGACGGATGCCCAACGCATTGCCGAAGCGTTGTATGACAACAATCCGGATCTTGACCCCAAAACCATTCGTTTTACCGATTTGCACCGCTGGATTTGTGAATTAGACGATTTTGACGATGATCCGCAAAAATCAAACGAAACAATTTTAGAAGCGATTTTGCTGAAGTGGTTGGAAGAGTACGAGTAGAAATCCTCTCAGAAAAACAACCGCACTTTGATCGCAAACTTTAACCCAAACTTTAACCGTAGGGGACAGGCTTTATGCCTGTCCTATTCGTATCATCGGCTTGTCGGACAGACATAAAGTCTGTCCCGACAAATGTGGAATGATGCTTACTTCACCTGCATTCCCGCTTTCACGCCGGCATCCGCTGACAACAGGAATAAATCCGCGCCGCCGGTGCCCGCACTTAAAATCATGCCTTCGGATACACCGAATTTCATTTTGCGTGGTGCAAGGTTGGCCACCATAATCACAAAGCGACCTTCCAGTTCTTGCGGTTTATCATAAGCCGCCTTAATTCCGGAAAAAACTTGGCGTGTGTGATCACCCAAATCCAGTTCAAAGCGCAATAATTTATTGGATTCCGGCACGGCTTCGCATTTCAACACTTTCGCCACTCGCATATCAAGCTTCGCAAAATCATCAATCGTGATAGTCTCTGCAATTGGCTCAATCGCGCTCGCAGATTCATTGGCATTTTTGACCGCACTTTTCGCGACAGGCGATGCGTTCACTTGCGCGTTTTCCGCTTTAGATGCCTCAATCATCGCTTCAATTTGCTTACCATCCAAACGGGAGAACAAAGCTTTAAACGGTGCAATTTGATGATTTAACAATGGCTGCGCTAAATTTGCCCACGTGAATTCTGTTTGCAAGAAAGCTTCTGCACGTTCAGCCAGTTTTGGTAACACCGGTTTCAAATAGCCCATCAGTACGCGGAATAATTGAATCCCCATGGAACATACCGCTTGCAACTCCGCGTCTTTGCCCTCTTCTTTCGCAATCACCCAAGGAGCTTTATCGTCGATATATTTGTTGGCTTTATCGGTTAATGCCATGATTTCACGAATGGCTTTGCCAAATTCGCGATTTTCGTAATACGTGGCAATTTGCTCCGATTGTGCAATAAATTCATCAAATAACGCCTGATCATCTAATGTTGCCGCCAACTTGCCGTCAAAACGTTTTTGAATAAAACCGGCGTTACGAGACGCCAAATTCACCAGTTTATTCACCAAATCCGTGTTCACGCGCTGAACGAAATCTTCTAAGTTCAAATCCAAATCATCAATGCGGTTACTTAATTTCGCCGCGTAGTAATAACGTAAACATTCCGGATCCAAGTGTTTCAAATAGGTTGCCGCTTGAATGAATGTACCGCGGGATTTTGACATTTTCTCGCCGTTCACCGTCACATAGCCGTGCACAAAAATATTGCTCGGTTTACGGAAACCGGCACCTTCTAACATGGCAGGCCAGAACAGGCTGTGGAAATACATGATATCTTTACCAATAAAGTGATAAAGCTCGGCATCGCTGTCTTTGCGCCAGAAACTGTCGAAATCAATGTGGTTCTCACGTTTACACAGATTTTTGAAAGATGCCATGTAACCGATAGGCGCATCCAACCAAACGTAGAAATATTTGCCTTCCGTATTCGGAATTTGGAAACCAAAATATGGCGCATCGCGTGAAATATCCCATTGTTGAAGACCCGCTTCAAACCATTCCTGCATTTTATTCACCACTTCCGGCTGCAAAGATCCGGAGCCCAACCAGTTTTTCAACATGGCTTCAAAACTTGGCAGATCAAAGAAGAAATGCTCGGAATCTTTCATGACCGGCGTTGCACCGGATACCACAGAACGTGGGTTAATGAGTTCTGTCGGGCTATAGGTTGCCGCGCACACTTCGCAGTTATCGCCATATTGATCCGGCGATTTACATTTCGGGCAGGTACCTTTCACAAAACGATCGGGCAAGAACATCCCTTTTTCCGGATCATAGAGTTGGGAAATCGTGCGACTTTTAATAAAACCGTTTTCTTTTAAGCGGTTATAAATAAACTCTGAAAACTCGCGATTTTCTTCGCTGTGTGTGGAATGGTAGTTATCAAAACTGATGTTGAAACCGGCAAAATCCGCCATATGTTTGTGGCGTACATCGTCAATAAGTTGTTCCGGCGTAATGCCCATTTGGTCAGCTTTTAGCATGATTGGCGTGCCGTGTGCGTCATCGGCGCACACAAAATAAATTTCATTGCCACGCATCCGTTGAAAACGCACCCAAATGTCCGCCTGAATATGTTCCAACATATGACCTAAATGAATAGGGCCATTGGCATACGGCAAGGCACAAGTGACTAAAATTTTACGCTTGGAATTCGACATAATATTGACCTTCAGAATCCTTAAAAATACAGAAAAAAATTGGCGTTTATGTTACCTTATTGAGGGTATTTTTTCTAGTTTAATCACGGTTTACGCATTTTTAACTTAACAGATAAAGGCGTGCATGATTAAATAGCGCCCGACGAATTTATGACATAAAAAAGGAAGCATTATGGCGACATTATTTTCCGACAATTTAACGGAACAGCAAAAGGAACACCTTGTTCAGCTATTTAAACACTTTCAACATCCTACTCTGCAAAAAGATCTTGTTTCACTCAACGCGTTGAAAAAAGTCGAAAAAGGCGGAAATACGCTACGCGTGGAATTATCCATGCCTTTCGCTTGGAACACAGCGTTTGCCGAATTAAAAAACGCCTTAACCGAACCGTTAAAAGCGGCGGCAGACGTAGAAAATGTCAAATGGCAACTAAACTACCAAATCGCCACCCTCAAACGCGCCAACAACCATCCTGCTGTGAAAGGTGTAAAAAATATTATTGCGGTGAGCTCCGGTAAAGGCGGCGTGGGTAAATCTACCGTTTCCGTCAACCTTGCCATTGCATTACAACAACAAGGTGCGCGCGTAGGGATTTTAGATGCGGATATTTACGGTCCTTCTATTCCGCACATGCTTGGTGCACCGCATCAACGCCCAACCTCACCGGATAACCAACACATCACCCCGATCGAAGCACACGGTTTGTATGCTAACTCTATCGGTTTCCTCATGGACGAAGACAACGCCACCATTTGGCGCGGTCCAATGGCAAGTAGCGCATTAAGCCAACTATTACAAGAAACCCTATGGCCTGACTTGGATTATCTTGTGATCGACATGCCTCCAGGCACCGGTGACATTCAGCTGACGCTATCCCAACAAATCCCGGTAACCGGCGCCATTGTCGTGACAACACCTCAAGACATCGCTTTGTTAGATGCAGTGAAAGGTATTGCCATGTTTGAGCGCGTTTCCGTGCCGGTATTAGGTATTGTAGAAAATATGTCCATGCACATTTGCAGCAACTGTGGCCATCAAGAAGCCATTTTCGGCACCGGCGGTGCAGAACGCATTGCGGATAAATACAATATCAAAGTATTAGGACAACAACCGTTACACATCCGTCTTCGTCAAGATCTGGATCGCGGCGAACCGACAGTTATCGCTGCGCCTGAAGACGACATTGCCAAATCCTTCATGCAATTGGCCGAAAAAGTGGCAAGCGAACTTTACTGGCAAGGATCGGTGATTCCGAGCGAAATTATGTTCCGCGAAGTAAAGTAACCACGTTGCATTAAATTACCTAAAAGCAAAGTACGGTGAAAAATCTCAGTATTTTTCGCCGTATTTTTATCTCAACCATGCCATACAGTCCCCTTTGATGCCGAGAGAGAACGTCATAAGCCACGTATTTTTTCTCTACAATTTCCCAAAATACCGCTAAAATTACCCACTATGGCTTTGCCACCGTTGCTCAAGCTAACGCGCAAAATCCATTGGATTTTTTGACCGCACTTTTTGTTATTTTAAGGATGTTTATGTCACCGCCACGTTTTGTTCATTTGCAGGTTCACAGTGATTTTTCCATGATTGACGGTATCGCCAAAGTGAAACCGTTGGTAAAAGCCTGCGTGGAAAATAACATGGTGGCGATGGGGTTAACGGACTTCACGAATTTTTGTGGCTTGGTGCGGTTTTATGGTGAGGCATTATCTTCCGGCGTGAAGCCGATTATCGGGGCGGATGTGCTGGTGCAAAGTGAGTTGTGTGGCGAGGAAAGATTCCGTTTAACCCTCTTGGCAAAAAATAATGAAGGTTATAAAAATATCACGTTGTTGCTTTCAAAAGCCTATGAGCGCGGTTATGTCGATGTGCCGTATATTGATCAGCAGTGGCTAGTAGAACATCGTGCCGGGGTGATTGTTTTATCCGGCGGCGTCAATGGCGATGTAGGTAAAAAATTACTGCGCAGCAATACTGACGAACTCAAAAGTGCGGTGGATTTTTACCACGAATTTTTCCCTGATCATTTTTATCTGACGCTTACTCGTACCGGTCGCCCTGATGAAGAACGTTACATCCAAGCCGCGTTAGAACTGGCTGAACGGGAACAATTGCCCGTGGTGGCGACCAATGATGTATGCTTTTTACAGGCAGAAGATTTTGAAGCCCATGAAATTCGCGTGGCGATTCATGACGGTTTCACGTTAGACGATCCGAAACGTCCTAAAAATTATACTAGTCAACAATATTTCCGTTCTGAACAAGAAATGTGTGATTTGTTTGCCGATGTGCCAAGTGCCTTGGAGAATACGCTACTGATTGCACAACGCTGTAATGTCACCATTCGATTGGGCGAATATTTCTTACCGCAATTTCCAACCGGTGATTTAAGCACCGAAGATTACCTTGTGAAACGCGCCAAAGAGGGCTTGGAAGAGCGCCTCAAGGTGCTGTTTCCTGATGAAAAACTGCGTGCAGCGCGCCGTTCGGAATATGATGAACGCTTGCAGGTGGAACTGGATGTCATCAACCAAATGGGCTTCCCGGGGTACTTTTTGATCGTGATGGAGTTTATCCAATGGTCAAAAGATAATGATATTCCGGTGGGGCCGGGGCGGGGGTCCGGGGCAGGATCTTTGGTGGCTTATGCGTTAAAAATTACCGATTTGGATCCGTTGGAATTCGATTTGCTTTTTGAGCGTTTCCTCAATCCGGAACGGGTTTCCATGCCTGACTTTGACGTGGATTTCTGTATGGACGGACGTGACCGCGTGATTGAGCACGTTGCCGAAATGTATGGGCGCGGTGCGGTGTCGCAAATTATTACGTTCGGTACCATGGCGGCAAAAGCGGTGATTCGTGATGTGGGGCGGGTGCTGGGACAACCTTATGGCTTTGTGGATCGCATTTCCAAATTAGTGCCACCGGATCCCGGTATGACGCTCGCTAAAGCATTTGAAGCCGAGCCAAAACTGCAAGAAATTTACGATGCGGACGAAGAAGTCCGCGCCATCATTGATATGGCGCGCAAGCTGGAAGGCGTCACTCGAAATGCCGGTAAGCATGCTGGTGGAGTGGTAATTTCGCCGACGTTAATTACAGATTTCTCGCCGCTGTATTGCGATTCGGAAGGCAAACATCCGGTCACCCACTTCGATAAAAATGACGTGGAATATGCGGGTTTGGTGAAGTTTGACTTCTTAGGCTTACGTACCTTAACCATCATCAAATGGGCGTTGGACATGATTAACGCGCGCATGGAAAAAGAAGGCAAACCGTTAGTGGATATCAACACTATCCCATTGGATGATCACCAATCTTTTGAGGTGTTGCTCAATGCCGAAACCACGGCGGTGTTCCAGTTGGAATCGCGCGGCATGAAAGATTTGATTAAGCGCCTCAAGCCGGACTGTTTTGAAGATATTATCGCGTTAGTAGCCTTGTTCCGACCGGGCCCGTTGCAATCGGGCATGGTGGATAACTTTATCGACCGTAAACACGGGCGTGAAGAAGTGTCTTACCCGGATGCCAACTATCAACATGAATCTCTTAAACCAATTTTAGAGCCAACCTACGGCATTATTTTGTATCAAGAGCAGGTCATGCAAATTGCGCAAGTGTTGGCGGGATACACGCTAGGTGGTGCGGACTTATTACGTCGTGCGATGGGTAAGAAAAAACCGGAAGAAATGGCCAAACAGCGTTCCGTATTTAAAGAAGGCGCTATCAAGAACGGCGTGGACGGCGATCTTGCCATGAAAATCTTTGATTTGGTGGAAAAATTTGCGGGCTATGGTTTTAATAAATCCCACTCTGCGGCTTATGCTTTAGTGTCCTATCAAACCCTGTGGCTGAAGGCGCACTACCCTGCCGAATTCATGGCGGCGGTCATGACCTCGGAAATGGATAACACCGATAAAATCGTTGGCTTGTACGACGAATGTATGCGCATGGGCTTGAATGTGGTTCCACCGGATATTAACACCGGAAAACATCATTTTAGTGTGAATGAAAACGGCGAAATTGTGTACGGCATCGGTGCCATTAAAGGCGTGGGCGAAGGGCCGATTGCGGCGCTAGTAGAAGCCCGTGAGAAAGACGGTATTTTCAAAAACTTGTTTGATTTATGTGCCCGGGTGGATTTAAAGAAAATCAATCGACGCACGTTTGAAAGCCTGATTAAATCCGGTGCTTTCGATAAACTTGGGCCACATCGCGCTGCCTTGCAGCAAAATCTGGAAGATGCCTTGCGTGCTTCCGATCAACATGCGAAAGACGAAGCTTTAGGGCAGACGGATATGTTTGGCGTGTTGACAGAAACTAACGAGGAAGTGGAACATTCCTATGCCAATATTGCCCCTTGGACGGAAAAAACGATTTTAGACGGTGAACGGGAAACTCTCGGACTGTATCTCAGCAGCCATCCGGTGAGTCGTTATTTGAAAGAATTGTCCCATTATAGTCCTGTTCGTCTGAAAGAACTCACCCCGAATTATCGTGGACAAATGAGCACCGCCAGCGGTTTGGTGGTGAATACTCGCATTGCCGTGACCAAGAAAGGCAACCATATCGGCATTGCCACCATTGATGATCGCTCCGGTCGTTTAGATTTAACCTTGTTTGGCGAAGCGCTAGATAAATTCGGTGAGAAACTGCAAAAAGACACGGTGATCGTGGTGTCAGGACAGGTCAGTTTTGACGATTTCTCACAAGGTTTGCGTATGTCTGTGCGGGATTTGATGACGATTGATGAAGCGCGTGCGCGTTATGCGAAAAGCCTGGCGATTTGCCTGTCTCAAGAACAAATCACACCGCAATTCATTAAGCAATTTAAACGGGTTTTACAGCCTTACAGCGGCAATTCCCTGCCAGTGCATATTTATTACCAAAGCCCACAAGGCAGAGCCTTAGTCAAAATGGGCGTGCAATGGTCGGTCAATCCAACCGATGAATTGCTGACAGAACTTGTGACGTTGCTTGGTGAAAGTGCGGTGGAATTGGAGTTTGAATAAGAGGAGCGGGTAAAGCAAAACGCATGATGCTTGCCCTGCCATGACTTACCACGCCAAATAGAAGTCTTTCGTTAATGCGATGAAATCCTCATGGTACTGATTTTGCGCATCATAAATCGTCAGTTGTTGATATGCCGTTTGTTGTGCTTGCGCAGAAAAAGTCAATAACACGCGCTGAGGTGTTTTTCCGGCTTTCGTCACTACATCGCAACGGGCAATGCAAGAAAGTGCGGTGGATTTTAGCAACGTTTCGGCGGCCTCAAAAGGTAAGACAAAGCTGATTTTGCCCTGTGACGTGAGGCAAGAATGTGCTGCCTCCAACCACGCAACATGAGATTGAATCACATAGCGTGCGGTGTTGCGCTGAGTGTCTCGGCAAGCAATGCCACTTTCAAAATAGGGCGGATTCGCCACAATTAAATCAAACTTTACTGGGGTTTGCTGACAAAACGTAAAAACATCTTGTTGATACACATGAACCTTTTCCACCCAAGGCGAGGCGGCGACATTTTCTTGTGCCTGTTGTGCGGCGGCAGGATCCAATTCAACGGCATGAATTTGACTTTCTGCGGCACTGCGTTGCGCTAACATTAACGCAATCAATCCGCTGCCGGTGCCTAAATCTAAAATCTGTTGGGCGTAATTTACATCCGCCCAAACACCTAATAAAACACCGTCAGTACCCACTTTCATGGCGCAACGATCATGATTGACATGAAATTGCTTAAAACGAAATCCTGCACTGCGCATGGTAGAAATTCGTGCTTATTCCGCCGGAAAAATAAACGGATTTAAGCCACTTTTCATAAAGCCTTTTTCTTCCATTTCCATGTCTAAGAAAAGAGAAGCCAAATCATCGGCAATCACTTCCACTTTCGGTTCTTTTTCTTGGAACATAATTTTTAAATAACTTTTACAACTGCCGCAGCTTTCGCTTCGAATGGCTGCCATATAATCATCAATTGACCAATAATCTAATTCTTTGTTTTGTCCACAATTAGAACATTGGCTACGTACCATATTCCATTCGCTTTCACAAAGCGCACAGTGCAAATAACGCAGACCTTGTTGGCTGCCAAAATGTACTAAACTTGCCGTTGGCGCAGTGTTACACACCGGACAACAATGAAGGTTTTCCGTGCTTTCTTGTTTCGCATTATGAGGAATTTGTTGCACTAATTGAAGCCAATACAAGGATAATGCAGCCCATACAAACACCGCTTTATCGCTGGAAATGGTGGCAAATTCTTGCGCCAAGACTTTATCGGCAAGGTCTTCCAATTCACTGTCAGCGGCTTTTTCTAACCATTCGATGGTGGTGAGAATCTGGTCGTTGGCAGAAGGTTTTAATTTCTCTAAAAGTGCGGTCAATAATTTGCGCCAAATTGGATCACGCTGCCAATGTTGTGCATTTAACGGTTGATGCGCTAATTGTTCGCCGGACAGTTTTTCCAGTCTCGGATCTTGCGGAATCGGCATATTTTCAAGCAGTTCTAATTGCGCATCAGCAATCGCTGCAGCGAATAGCAGATAATCAGCAAGCGGGTGATCTTGGGCTAACTCTCTTAAACGCGCAGCGCGACGTTGATATAAATTTTTCGGGCTGGAAAACAACAGTGGCGGCGCAGTATAAGAGGCTGCCGCTTGTTTAATTTCATTTTCAGGTAGAATTCGAATACTCATAATTTTAGGGCTTATTGTTAATAGAAAGTAAAAATTCGCGCCTATTATAGGCGCATAATTTTGTGGTTCAATGACTGGAATGGGTAATTTTTATTTATTTGCCAGCCAGCGTTTAATGCGGTTTACCCCTTCTTGCAAATGCTCGATGTTGCTAGTGTAAGCAAAACGCAAATAATGCTTCGTACCATTTTGCCCAAAATCAATGCCCGGCGTAGTCGCGACCTGAATTTCATGGAGCATTTGTTTGGCAAATTCGTAACTGTCATCGGTGTATTTAGATACATCCGCCCACAAATAAAAAGCGCCTTGCGGTTTAAATTCAATGGTAAAAATGTCTTTTAAGGCGTTATATAAAAAATCGCGACGCGCTTGGAATTGCTGTTTTACCTGCGCTAAATGCACGTCATCGAAGGCCTCTAATGCGGCATATTGGCTTAATGTCGGTGCGGAAATAAAGATATTTTGCGCAATGATTTCTGCTTCACGCACTTTATCTTCCGGCACGATAATCCAACCTAAACGTAAGCCCGGCATGCAGAAATATTTGGAAAAACCGTTAATGACATAAGCCTTATCGTTAAATTGCAATGCTGTTGCAGCAGCTTCGTCATACACCAAACCGTGATACAACTCATCGGAAATAAAGGCAATGTCGTGCTCACGACAATAGTCGTTAAGCGCTTTCAAGCGTTCGGTGGTGTAAATATTGCCTGTTGGGTTTGCCGGCGAGGAAATTTGTAACGCTTTAATTTGATGGCGTTTTAATTGTTCCACGCTTAATTGATAACAATCTTGTTTATCCACCGGCATGAATTCCGGTTGAATATCCATCATATAGGCAAAATTTTTATAACAAGGATAAGACGGATCCGTTAAACCCAATTTGTCACCGTGATTTAAGGTAAGGGCATAAGCCACTAAGAATGCCCCGCTGGTGCCGGGCGTAAGTAAAATCCGATTCGGGTTAATTTTTACCTGATAAGTGCGGTCATAATACGCTGCAATTTTTTCTCGCAACGCCAGAAGCCCAAGGCTTTCCGTATAACTAAATTGATTGTTCTGCACGGCATTTTGCAGTGCGGCTTTGACCTTATCCGACGGCGGTAAATCCGGCTGACCGATTTCAAAATGAATGGCGTTCGGGTATTTCGCGGCTTCTCGTACAATATCCATCACAATAAACGCAGACATATTGTCGTAACGCATAATATTTCCTTTTTCTCTTTTTTAAAAAATTTTAAGCTTTCTTAATCTTTTCTTCAGTTTTACTTGATTTAATAGCTCTCAACAAAGCAAGGGGGCTTTGTGATAATGAACTTTATGAAGGAGATTTCAAATGAAGAAACGTAGTTTAGCAACAATTTTCGTATTAGCAACCGTTGCCGTAAGCGGCGCTTTTGCCAAAGGTGGTTTCCAAGATCCGCAGACACAACAGGCACAATATGCACAGTATCACCACAAAGGTGAATTTAAACACGGAGGCTTTGTCAACGGTAATCAAACCGTCAGCAAAGCAGCAGATGCAAATACCTGGAAAGACGATCAATACATCATTTTGCAAGGTAACATCATCAAACAAGTAGACAAGGATGACTTTATTTTCAAAGATGCCAGTGGCGAAATCCAAGTGGAAATCGACCGTAAAGCATGGCGAGGTCAGGATATTTCCCCAAGCGATGAAGTGAAACTTTACGGCGAAGTGGATAAATCTTGGGATAAAATGGAAGTCGATATTGATCGTGTCGAAAAAATTGTAAAATAATCCGACCAAAAACAGAAAGTGGTGATGAGCCACTTTTTGTTTGTTTTTATTATGGCGATCTCTCAAGTGAAAAGTGCGGTGATTTTTTTATGCGAATTTTATTAATCGAAGATGATGCGCTTATTGGCAACGGCATTCAAATCGGTTTGACCAAGTCGGGTTTTGCGGTGGATTGGTTTACTGACGGCAAAAGCGGATTGGCGGCAGCGCAAGCTGCGCCTTATGATGCGGTGGTGTTAGATTTAACGTTGCCGAAAATGGATGGCTTAGATGTGCTGCAGGCGTGGCGTAAAAACGGGCAGGATGTGCCGGTGTTGATTTTAACAGCGCGAGATACCTTAGATGAACGCATTACGGGCTTACAACGTGGCGCAGACGATTATTTATGCAAGCCGTTTGCGTTGGCGGAAGTGGTGGCGCGCTTGCAAGCGTTGATTCGTCGTCGTTATGGGCATGCCAGCCCGATTATTCAGCATAGCTGCGTCAAATTCGATCCGAATCAACGCAAAGTGTTGTTGAATGAACAAGAAATTGCATTAACCACGCGTGAATACAAACTGCTTGAGCTGTTTATGCTGAATAAAGAACGCGTCCTCACCCGTGATTTTATAGAAGAAAAACTTTACAACTGGGATGACGAAGTCAACAGCAATGCCTTGGAAGTGCATATTTATAATTTGCGCCAAAAACTCGGTAAACAATTTATTCGCACCGTGCATGGCGTGGGTTATGCTTTAGGAAAAAATGATGAAGAAACTGAATTGGCAAAAGCGTAGCCTCCGTTTTCGGTTAATTGCCACCTTGTCTCTGGCATCGATTTTCGTGTGGTTGCTTTCCACGGCAGTGGCGTGGTTTCAAGTTCGCAAAGAAGTGAATCAAGTTTTTGATGCACAACAAATTCTCTTTGCCGAACGGCTAGCTTCTTCTGATTTACGCCATCTGTTAATCGATCGTCACAACCCACAACCACGCCGTCCTTTTAAAAAGCACCGTTTTGACGATGATGCGTTGGCCTTTGCGATTTTTACTACAGACGGCACTATTGTGCTCAGTGATGGCGAAAATGGCGACAACTTTATTTATGCGCCTAAAAAAGGCTTTTCACTCAGTAAAATTCGAGAGGACGATGATGACTGGCGTATTTTCTGGTTACCTGTTGCCGGTGGTCGTTTAATAGTCGCCGTGGGGCAGGAGCAGGAATATCGCGATGAACTGATCAATAAAATGGTATTCGGGCAAATGTGGATTTGGTTTGCCGGTTTGCCGTTTTTATTAACCGCACTCGGGTTGATTATTCGCCGAGAATTACGCAGCCTAAAAGAAGTGGGCGAACAAGTGGCGAAACGCCCGCCGGATGACACGTCGTTGTTACCGACCGACAATTTGCCGACCGAAATTTTGCCGTTAATTCAAAATTTAAATCAATTTTTCGACCGCACTTCTGCCACCTTATTGCGTGAACGTCGTTTTACTTCTGATGCGGCTCATGAATTGCGCAGCCCGCTTGCCGCTTTGCGCATCCAAACGGAAGTGGCGCAACTTGCCGGTGATGACGCTCATTTGCGTGAACAGGCATTGGAAAATCTGACCAAAGGCATCGATCGCGCAACCCAGCTGATCGAGCAATTATTAACTCTTTCTCGCTTGGATAATTTGAAAGAACTGGAGAATTTACAGGAAATTCATTGGGAACAGTTGATTCCGTCGTTGATGGGAGAATTGTATTTTCATGCGGAAAAACACCAAATCGCGTTGGCATTTGAGCCAACCACCGCGCCACCGGTAAAAATGGGGCAGCCGTTGTTGTTGGCGCTTATGCTGCGTAATCTGATCGACAACGCCATTCGTTATTGCCCGGCGGGCAGTCAGGTTAAAGTGCGGTTGGAAAAAAACAAAATTTTGGTGGAAGACAACGGTGGCGGTGTGGATGAGGTGGATCTGGCTAAACTCGGTCAACGGTTCTATCGCCCCGCCGGCCAAAACGAAAAAGGCAGCGGTTTGGGCTTGTCTATTGTTCGCCGCATTGCCGAATTGCATCATTACCAACTCAACCTGTCTAACCGTAAAAATGCTGCCGGCGAACGCATCGGTTTGTGTGCGGAGATTTTGTTGTAAGTCGATAAAAAAGCGGGGCTAAAAGTGCGGTGAATTTTGATCTGCACCCCAAAAGTTGGACTAAACAAACCAACAATTGAGGTGCAGATTTTTTATGGGTAAACACTACACAACAGAATTTAAATTACAAATTCTCCGACCTATCTTGAATAGAGAAATGAGTATCAGAGAAGCCGCGCGTTTTTACAATATTCCTTCTAATGCCTTAGTCGGGACGTGGTTGAAACGGTTTGAAAAAAGTGGCATAAAAGGACTTGTTCCTCGCAAACCATCAGGACGACCGCCGATGAAACCTAAATATGCCAGAATGCCACCGCCACCCAAAACAGAAGAAGACCGTTTGCGCCTGAGAATTTTACAGCTTGAAGCGGAGGTAGCCTACCTAAAGGAGTTGAGAAGGCTCAGGCTTCAGGACGAAGCCGAGCAACGGAAATTATCCAAAGGTTAAGAACATGCTATCCGTTAAAATGGCTTTTAGGCTTTGCACAGTTAGCGCGTAGTACGTTTTTTGCTAAACTTCAGATTAAACCGGATAAGGATAAGAGGCTTAAAGCGGCGATTAAACGCATCAAAGCTCGGCATCCTGATTATGGCTACCGACGTGTTCACGCCTGTTTGCCTGATGTAAATCATAAAAAAATCCAACGTTTAATGCGGGAGCTTGGACTTCAAGTGC
>NZ_KE952622.1:0-5509 GCF_000466335.1 Aggregatibacter sp. oral taxon 458 str. W10330
ATAGCCAGACTTTGGCTGGCTATAATAAAAAACCCTATTGATACCTCAATAGGGTTTTTTATTGTTTTACAATATTAATGTAAGGCAGTGACAACCACCATAAAGACTTTCAACAATGCCGCATTCACTAAGTCAATAAAAAATGCACCGACCATCGGAACGATTAAGAAGGCTTTGTGAGATGGTCCAAAACGACTGGTGATGGCTTGCATATTGGCAACCGCGGTTGGCGTTGCGCCTAAACCAAAACCACAGTGACCGGCACTTAACACCACTGCATCGTAGTCTTTCCCCATCATGCGGTAGGTTACATAAATGGCAAAGGCTGCCATGAGTATCACTTGTAATGCCAAAATAATCATCACCGGTAATGCTAATCCGGCTAATTGCCATAATTTTAGAGACATTAACGCAATGGCGAGGAATAGAGATAAGCCGACGTTACCCAAGACATCCACGGCGGAATCCGCCACGTTAAATTTAAACACGTGGGTGAGGGTGTTACGAATGATCACACCGGTAAATAAACACCATACGAAGGTTGGCAGGGCTAACGCTGTGCCTTTGGTTTGCGCATCTAAAAATTGACCGACCAATAAGCAACAAACAAGCATGGTGATGGTTTCAATTAATGAGCGGGTAGTAATTTTACGTTGGAACGTTGGATGTTCGAAGGCTTCTTGAATATCGCTATGTTCATCATTTTCAGGGCTTTCATCACGACGCATTTTCTTTAATAAATGGCGCGCGACCGGGCCACCAATCACGCCGCCGCACACCAAGCCAAAGGTGGCACAAGCCATGGCTAATTCAGTGGCGCCTTGTAATCCGAAAGTTTCTGTAAAGGTTTTCGCCCAAGCAGCACCGGTACCATGCCCCCCGGTGAGGGTAACGGAACCGGCGATTAAACCATAGGCCGGATCAATATTCAGCAATAAAGAACCGGCAATGCCTAAGATGTTTTGTAAAGCGATTAAAATTGCGGCCGCAATAACAAAAATAATTAACGGCTTGCCGCCTTTCACTAAACGGGCAAAGTTTGCACTTAACCCGATAGAAGAGAAAAAGACAAGCATCATGGCAGTTTGTAAGTTGGTGTCAAACGTAAAAGAAATGCCCCAACCTTGGTATAACACGGTCAATGCGATTGCGACTAAAAAACCACCGACAACGGGTTCAGGAATATTATAGTTTTTTAAAATGGAAATACGTTTTACAAGGAAATACCCAAGCAACAGCACAAAGCCGGCTAATGCGAGGGTTTCATAGGTATTAAAATTCATAGACTGTCCTCTTTTTTTGACGGTGATTTGCCTCAATCCCTATTGAAAGCTTCAGAATAAGAAAACTTATGCGATAAATAAATTTTTCTTATCAATCACGAAGGGACTTTCAATTTAACAGAAAAAATTCATCACTTCTATAGGCAATCCGTTGTTTTTCAGGGGAAATTCAAGGAATTTAACAAAAATGTGACGAATGTTGCATTTATTTTACAATTAGTTAATTAGGCGATTTTCATTGGCATAAATCTTTTTAATCTGTCGCAGTCGGGCTAGAATACGCCCAATTTGGGCTAAAGAATGGAAACTTCATCATGAACGTATTAGTGATCAGAAACGATAAATTGGGCGATTTTATGTTGGCGTGGCCGGCGTTTGCGATGTTAAAAGCATCGGATCCATCACTAAAACTGACCGCACTTGTACCGCCTTACACCGCTGAACTGGCGCGCGCTTGCCCTTATTTAGATGATGTCATCATTGATGCACCCAAAAACGGCAAAATGGCATTTCAGCGCGTTGTCAGTGAGATTAAAGCACGGCAATTTGATGCGATGATCAGCTTCTTTTCCAATACACATAACGCTAAATTAGCGTGGAAATGCCGTATTCCTTACCGCTTGGCACCGGCGACCAAATGGGTGCAGTTTTTTTATAATCATCGTCTGACGCAACGTCGTTCTCAATCGGCCAAGCCGGAATTTGAATATAACTTGGATTTGGCGCGTGCATTTTTACGTGATCACAAGATCCCTGTGGTTGAGCCACGCGCACCGTATCTTTCCTTTGAGCAAAGTGCGGTGGAGATTCAGCGTAAATTTTTGTGCGACCAGCTCCAGATCGATACCTCGAAAAAATGGATTTTTCTACACAGTGGCTCCGGCGGCTCTGCCAATAATTTGTCGCTTACGCAATACGCGCAATTAATCCAAGGTCTCTTGCGCCATTTTGATGCCTATGTGATTTTAACCGCCGGCCCAACTGAAAGTGAAAAAGCCCATGAATTGGCGGAACTGGTGCAGGATTCACGCGTTGTGATTTATGATAAAAATAAAGGGTTGGTGGATTTTGCGCTTTCTTTAGCCTGCGCCGATGTCTTTATCGCCGGTTCCACCGGACCGTTGCACTTAAGCGGCGCGTTAAACGTACCGACCATCGGCTTTTACCCAAGCCGTCGTTCCGCGACGCCTTTGCGTTGGCAGCCCATTAATGATGCCCATAAGCATTTAGCGTTCTGCCCACCGAGTGATAAGGCCCGTCAAACGGATTTAACGCAAATTAAGATTGAGGAAAAGTTAGAGGAGATTATCGGTTTTATGACGAAAATATGGGACGCGACTGATAAAAAATAAGGTGTATTGCACCACCCAGCCAATGCCGAAGGCAAACATGAGCGTGCCAATGCCTAATACGCCGCCAAGTAGGAAACCGAAGACACAGACCAACACTTCAATAGACGTGCGCACGATGCCGATTTTCCAATGAAAATGTTGGCATAAGCCGACCATTAAGCCATCTCGTGGGCCGGAGCCTTGGTGGCAGGTTAAATAAAAGGCGGTGCCGATGCCAAACAATAAAATGCCCACAATGGCATATGCAAAACGGGCATAAAGTGCGGTGGGTTTTGGCAGTAAATAGGTCGTTACGCCCAAAACAAACGCAATCACAAAAATGTTTATGACGGTGGCAAGCCCAGGTTTGAGTTTTAACGGAAACCACGCCAACATGACAATAAGGCTGATCATCCAAGAGGCCCAACCTACGCTAAATTGTCCTTGTGTCGCTACGCCTTGGGATAATACCGTCCAAGGCGCTGAGCCTAAATCCGACAACAATAGCAATCCCTCGCCGAATCCAATGCTCGTTAAGGCGCATAGCAAAACGCTAAGGGATTTCAATTCAATCGACCAGAGCGATTTGGCAGCCCAAGAGGTATGTGGAAACACGTGCGGTTTTTTCATGGCGTAATATCACTCGCGATTATTCGGGTACGGATTAAGGCATCCTATTCGACAATGCCTTAAGAAAAAAGATATGTTACAACAAACTACGCGGAAAGTACGCTAAAACGCAAGAGAAAACCAAAAACGCCTCCATGTTGGTAAATTCCTTTTCTGCCTCAGGTTGTTATATAATCGATTGCATTCAACCCTCTCTAAGGATCACCTATGCTTCCCATGCTTGGCATTACCGGTTACAGCGGTAGCGGCAAAACCACATTATTAGAAAAACTGTTACCGGCATTGCAACAGCGCAATTTACACCCTGCCGTGATTAAACATAGTCATCACAATGCGCAAATTGACAAAGAAGGCAAAGACAGTTGGCGCATGAAAGAAGCGGGCGCGGCACAAGTCATTATGGCCTGTGATCAACGTTGGGCGTTAATGACGGAAACGCCACAAAGTGTCTCTTTGTCTTATTTAAGCCAACAATTTGATCGTGCATTAACCGATTTTGTGTTGGTGGAAGGCTTTAAGCAAGAGCCGATTGAAAAAATTCTGCTTCACCGCCAAGGGATGACAAAGCCATTGCCGGCGCTTGACGACTATGTTCTTGCCGTGGCGACCGATTATTCGTTAGCCTGCGAAAAACCGGTTTTAGACATCAATCACATTGAGCAAATCGCCGACTTTATTGTGGTGTGGTACCGACACAAGTGCGGTGAAATTTAAGCGTATTTTTATGAGTCAGCATCAACATTACCGACACCTTGCCCTTATCGCCGCCATGGCATTGTTTATGCAATCCCTTGACGCAACGATTCTCAATACCGCGTTGCCGGCGATTTCCGCCAGCCTGAATGAATCGCCGTTAGAAATGCAAATGACGATTATCAGCTATTCACTCACGGTTGCCTTGTTTATTCCACTCACCGGCTGGATGGCAGATAAATATGGCACGTTAAATGTTTTCCGTGCTGCCGTGGGTGTTTTTGTGTTGGGATCGGTGGCTTGTGCCATGGCAAATTCGCTAAACGCCTTAATTTGGTCACGGATTTTACAAGGTGTGGGCGGTGCGTTGATGATGCCTGTTGCGCGTTTAACGATTATTCGAAATGTTCCCAAAACCCAGTTGGTTGCTGCGTGGAACGCTATGGCGATGGCAGGACTTACCGGCCCTGTATTAGGGCCTATCGTGGGCGGTTGGTTGGTCACACATGCCACATGGCATTGGATTTTCTTAATTAATATTCCCATTGGCGTACTTGGCATCGTATTTGCCGGCCGTTATATGCCAAATAGCACAGGAAAAATAAAGAAGCTGGATTGGATTGGTTTCATCTTATTTGCGGGTGGCTTAGCAGGCGTTACCCTCGGGTTGGACTTGCTGTCGGAAGAGCGCGCCAATTCAGGGCTCACTGCCGTCATGTTAAGCGCAGGTTTCATCAGTTTTCTGCTTTATTATTACTACGCAAAACGCGCGCAAAATCCCTTATTACCGCTGAATGTCTTTCGGGTTCGCACGTTCCGCATTGGCATGATTGCCAATATCTTTATCCGTTTAACCGCATCGGGCATTCCTTTCCTCATGCCTTTGATGTTACAGCTTGTCTTCCATTACGGTGCTGATATTGCCGGCTGGTTACTTGCGCCCATTGCACTCAGTTCCATTATCACGAAATCCTTTGCTGGCAAAGTCTTAGCGCGTTTCGGCTACAAAACAACGCTCATTTCCACCGCACTTTCCATGACGCTTTCGATTGTTGTAATGAGTCTCTTTCATCAACACACCGGATTATGGCTGCTTGTTTGCATCTTGGCATGGTATGGTTGTTGTATGTCCATTATCTTCACTGCCATCAACACCCTCACCGTTTGTGAACTCAGCGACCACAATGCCAGTACGGGCGCCACTTACCTCAGCGTCATCCAACAAGTCGGCATCAGCATCGGCATCGCCGTCTCTGCCGTCATTTTAGATTGTTACCGCCATGTTATCGGCGAACAAGGCGAGCAACTACAACAGGCTTTCAGCTACACGTTCCTCACTTCCGCCCTCTTCGGCATAGCTTTGCTATGGACATTGCTTTACCTCAAAAAAAGCGATGGCGCAGGAAATTTTCACCACAAATAGACGATATTAACGACACTATCCCCCGTAGCGTGCAACTTGTTGCACGAATGAAAACATGCTCATGAGAGGGATAGGTCGTGCATCAAGATGCACGCTACAGGGTAAATTTAAAGTACGGTCAATATTCAAGAGATTTTAAAATTCACTGA
>NZ_KE952622.1:5609-16265 GCF_000466335.1 Aggregatibacter sp. oral taxon 458 str. W10330
TAAAATTCACTGAATATTGACCGCACTTTTAAGCACCTTTGTTAATTACTGCCAAGGCTTAGCATCAGGCTTGCTATGTTTTTTTCGCCATTGAATACATGCAGGTCTATTCCACATTGTTTTTTCTTCACAGATTGGTCCGCCTTTTAAATACCAGCCTTTTTTCTCTAAACAAAGATTCACCTCTGGCTCATCACTTTCACCGGTAACAAAATCCATACCACAATCCTTCATATCTTTTTTTCTTCTAGCAAGATATTTAGTTAAAACATTAGGATCTGAGTTCGGAAATAATGCTTTCTCATTATGTAGCTGCCAATGATAATATGGTGGTGGTGGTTGAAATCCTCCAAAAGAACAAGCATTGATTGTTAGCAAACCAAATATAAAAAATAGAATCTTCATATCATTCTCCTTTTGATTTATTTAAATTAAAAATGGTTTGCTCGTTTCCCATTTTAAGATCTCCCTCAGTTCGATATCCATCAGTAATGCATTGTCGTTGTCCTAGTCCTAGTCCATGGCAATTATGTACTGATGAATTGTCACCAAATATATCCCCCACGATGGCGCGCGTCTCCTGACGCGTGCCTAAAACATCCGTTTCAGTTGATTCAGGTCCTCACTATTTTTATTAATAACTTCATTTTGTTTATTTTTAGTTAGATATAAGCACGCGTCAGGAGACGCGCGCTATCTAGGGGGGTAATTCCCGTTCCGCAGTGGCACCGGTCACTTGATTGGCATTCAACGCCAAATCATCTCCCACCACTCCAACCGTTTTCTTGGCGGCCACTTTGGTCATCACAGACACATCGTCCAATAACGCTGCAATATCATCCAATAAAGTAAACAATGAGCTAAACGCCATTTTCTTTCCTTGTGTTAAAACGAAATAAACAAGCGCATATTGTGGGGAAGAGGGAGATGGGAAGTCAACGGGAATTTACGAAAGTGCGGTCAAAATCTCTCGTGTTTTTGACCGCACTTTTGGTGGATGAGGTATTTACTTTTATATTAGTTTCTATATTTTTTATATTGTTCACATACTTCTTTGTTTATTGAAGAATCTAATGATAAACACCAATATATTGGTGCCGTAAACCTGTATCCTAAATCATAATAGCAACTTGGATTAACATAAACTTTGCTAGATTTCTCATTCACTTTTTTGGAGCAATACATTATGTCTTCATAACTAAGTTTTTTTCCATCTTTTTTCCAATAATAATTTGAATGGGGGGCTCCATTATCTATGTAGCACCCAGAGATAACAAAAAATAATAACAATATTAAATTTCTCATTTTTTATTTCCTTTATCATTTAATTTTATTGTGTTAAATGAAGGCCCAATATTTCCCACGATGGCGCGCGTTTCCCAACGTGTGCCCAAAGCATCAATTTCGTTTTATTCAGTTTTTCATCTATTTTCATTAACAACTTTATTCAGTTTGTCTATTTTAGTTAGATTTAAGCACGTATCAGGAGACGCGCGCTATCTGGGGTATTTTTTACTTTCTACTTTGCTATTGTTCTTTGTTTTCATTTTCACAATAATACATGACATGTACATTTCCTTTATATTTCATACATATTTCCCTTCCATTAGCCTCTTTGTACATTTGATTAAGATTATGCCAAGCCTCATCTTCTGAAGAATATAAAAGGCAAGATTGAATAAAAATAGTCATAAAGAATATAACTAAAATTTTCATTATTTCCATCTCCATAACTAGCGCAAAGTGCGTGAACCAACAATTAACGCACACTACCTTGATGACGAATTAATTTTCTTTCTCTAAAAAAGCGCGGTCATTTTTCAGATTGTTTTTAAAATTTAAAAACTCCCAAATTTTTGACCGCACTCTATTTAAATAATAAATTCAATGCTTTATAAATTACATTTTCCCTTATCCCACTTAGGATCTTGATAGCCACATTCAGCGGGAGAAAGATATATATACCCCTTAGTATTCATACATTCATCAAGATTTTTATATCTTTTGTCATTTATTTGATAGTTTTGCGGATAGTAGTGTAGATTTATATCACCATACTTTCCTCCACAAGAAACAAGATCTTTCCATCGTTGTTTTGAGTTTGTATGTCCTAGTAGTTCTTTTTTTTGATACCCTGCAATTAATGGATATTCTTTCCCCTTATCAACACAATTAACTATTTGTGGAGTATAAAAACATCCGTTTGAATACCAACATCCGTTTAATATAAAACAAAGAAAAAATAAGGAGTATCTCATTTTATTTACCTACTATTTTCATCAAAAGTTCAAACATATCTGATGACATTACATCGGATAAAGCCCCAGATAGTGCGCGTTTCCTAACGCGTGCCCAAAACATCCGTTTCAGTTGATTCAGATCCTCACTATTTTTATTAATAACTTCATTTTATTTATTTTTAGTTAGATATAAGCACGCGTCAGAAAACGCGCGCTATCTAGGAGTCTTTGTATGTGGCAGTGTCTTGCAAGCTTTCGATGTTGAGGTTTTGGGCATTGACTTCTACACGTTTGCCTTTGTTTTGGTTGATAAGTTATATTCATCATTCATTACATAATCCTTTATCTGAAGTAGAATTCTTTCTGCCACAATCTTCTACCCATATATAACCTTTTATTTCCATGCATTTAAAAAAAGCATCCCAATTTTTTTGTTGTAAATGGGGATCAGCCTTTGGTAAATGATCCATTGCCCAAGCACTCCTCATACTTAAATCCCCTTTTCTTAATCCGCAGCTTACCAAATCATCCATTCTTTTCACGGAATCCGTATGCCCAAAGCTATAAGGTTTTTGAAATTTAGCAATTGGGCTATATGGTTTACCAAAACAAATTGTTGTCATTCCATAATAACAATCGTCTTTTGCTGAATAACATCCTGTTATGGTGGATATAAAAATTAGGATAAATATAACTTTTTTCATTATCTTACCCCAAACAACAAATTCATAACTTCTATAGGTAAAGTATGAGGGACTGTTGTCGGAGTGACTGCTCCTACAGCACCAATAGAAAAATAATCAATATATTGATCTTGTTGAGGAGTTAAATCTCTTCTTCCATTTCCATATTTATCATAGAAAAATAATTGTCCTCCAACTAAATCATGTTGCCCCGAATAAGTTTCCGTAACCTTATCTAAGAACGAACCAGGTTTGTATTCCAGTCCAAACATAGTTCCTTTAATCGCTTGGAAGCCACCAGTTGCACCAAATAATTTACCAGACTCATTTTTATCATCAAATAAAGAGCTAACTTTTAAATATTTATTGTTTTCTTGATTTCCTATATAAACAATATTTCCTTTATCATTACGAAGTAATTTACCATTATTATCTGTCTTACATCGTTCGTAATTTGAACTACAAATCACTCCATAATTCATTCTCACTCCTCCAAGTTTTATACCATCAAACGCCCTAGAATTATGCCCCACATTACTGTAAAGTTTCCCATTGTTGTTAATATCTTCAATAGGTGGAGCAAGTAAAGAATTATCAGAATGCATAGAAACACCGCGTATTTCCCATAGTTCTATTCATTACACAGACCTTTATCTGTTGTTGAATTTTTCCTTCCACAAGAATCAATCGTAATATATCCTTTATTTTTCATACAAGCTCTGAATTTAGCTGATAATTTTTCTAATAATTCTTTATTTAATGGTTCCAATGCTTTTTGCCAAGCACTATGTAATGTCACATCTCCTAGCTTTACGCCACAAGAAACTAAATCGTCCCATCGTTGTTTAGGATCGGTATATCCCAAACTATAAGATTTTTGAAATTTAGCAACTGGGGAATATGATTCACCAAAACATTGAGTAGAAGTTAGGCCATATATACAATCATCTTTAGATGAATAAATAAAACAGCTACTTAATACCAAAGCAAGGAAAAATATAATTAAATATCTCATTATATTACCTCCAGCCAAAAAGAAGATTCATTACTTCTATAGGTAAAGTTTTCGGTAACGTTGTTGGTGTAGTTCCAACAACAGCAGCTTCTGAATAACGGTCAATCCAAAATTGTTGTTTTTCAGTTAAATTTCGTCTCCCATTTCCTTCTCTATCGTAGAAAAATAATTGCCCTCCAACTAAATCATGTTGCCCAGCATAAGTTTCAGTAAGCTTATCTAAGAACGAACCAGGTTTGTATTCCAGTCCAAACATAGTTCCTTTAATCGCTTGGAAGCCACCAGTTGCACCAAATAATTTACCAGACTCATTTTTATCATCAAATAAAGAGCTAACTTTTAAATATTTATTGTTTTCTTTATCTCCTATATAAACAATATGCCCTTTTTCATTTCGAACTAAATTTCCCTTACTATCCGTTTTACAACGCTGATTATTCTCACCGCAAATAATCCCATAATTCATCCGCACACCACCGAGCTTAATGCCATCAAATGCCCCTGAATTATGTCCCACATTGCTATAAAGTTTTCCGCCGTCATTGACATCTTCCACCGGTGCAGCGAGCAAAGAGTTTTTCAAGGATTCCCGTCGCGTTTCCGTGTCAATAACGGAAATTAGCGTTTTTGCGGACATCACTTTTGGCGAACCCGCAACAACACCTGTTGCTAAGTCTAAACCGCTGCGAATATGCTCTAATGCATAAATATCTTTAATTAGCGCATTAATTTTGTCTTCATACTTTGCCTTATCTTCTACTTTTGCGTTGTGAAAATCTGTGATAGCTTGACGTAATTCCTTGCGTTTAGGCTCTTGATAATGGTCTATCACCTTATCTTTAATCTCTTGTGCATTATCAATAAAATCTTTTGTGACCTGAACTTGAAGGTTAATTTCTTTTAGTACGTCCTCTTTATTAAATTGATTTTCCAACTTACCGGAATGTTGTGCTGCCGTTTCGGTGGTAATGTCTGTTTTAATTGTCTCAAGGACTTCCTCCGCCGTTTTGCCTGTTTTTTCAAACTGCGCTTTTTCATCCCGTATCTCAATATGAGCGGTATTAATTCCCGATTTAGTTACACTACTTTGACTTGATTTATCAGTACCATACCCAGCAGACATATTGCCATCCAAAGAATCCCAACCTGTAGCAAGTTGTTTTGCGTTGTCTTTACCCTGCGCATTTTTGGCTTCTGTGGTCAATTCTCCTCGGTCGTTTCTATAAATCGGATTGCCATCATCATCCACCGCCTGTTTACTACTTTGCGCTTGACCCTCTTTCCCAAACGGTGTGTCAAAATTCGCTGCCACACTGCCGCTCACGCCAAAACTACTTCCGCTATAGTTTGAGTGGTTTTCAAGGTCTGAATGTGTAATCGTGCCCGTACTAAACCGGTTTTTGCCCTCATCCTCCGCCTTTTGTGTCGAGGTGATGAGACCGCCTTTTAAATCCGTATGGTTGACGTTGATGTCATACCCCTCATCCCCTGCATAGATGCCGGCTTGTTCATTCACACTCGCGTGGTCGGCATGGATGTTTGACTTGTTGAAACCACCTCCAACGGATGCGCCATAACCCACCGTCACACTCCCACTTCCGTTCATTTGTTTGCCTTTGTATGTGGCAGTGTCTTGCAAGCTTTCGATGTTGAGGTTTTGGGCATTGACTTCTACACGTTTGCCTTTTACTTGGCTACCGATGAGATTCGCATCACCACCGGTTTGAATCACGGTTTTACTTTGGCTATCACCTACGTGGCTAGCCACATAAGTGGTTTCATCTCCATTGCCATAGCCTTTTCCGTGATTGCCGCCTAAAGTAGCCCCAACAGCCGCACCATTGCTTACTTTCATCGCCACCCCCACATTAAAGCCGCTCGATTTATTGGTGCTGCGCTCTTTGTGCGTTTGTTCGGCTGCCGTGATGTTGATGTCATTGTCCGCCTCCAAGAAGGTCCCTTGTTTACCGGACACATCCGAACCTTGAATCGTGATGTTGGAGGCTTTGCCCGCCCCTGTGGCAACAATATTCACCTTGCCGCCGGCATTCACTTGGGATTTGGCCGCGGTTTTGCCTTCAGTATGCGTGCGTGATTCGCTCTTTTGTTGACCGTAAGTGATTTGTGCCCCCACCACGGAATCCACACTGCCATTTTCCATCGCCTCTTGCATCGCTTTTCCTGCCTGTCCCACCGCTTGTCCGGCTCGATAGGCATCCATCGCCGAGTTTGCCGCCGCCATGGCGTTGATTCGGTCATTTTTGCTTTGACCGACGCGCTCAACGGATTTCACCGTCCCTTGCACGGCTTGTAAAGCAGACAGTATCGGCGAGGTGACGGCAAGGGTTACCCCTTTTTGCTCAAAGGTTTGTTTGGTATTGGTTTCATATTTATCATCTGCCGCTTTAATGTCGACGTTTTTCGCCAAAATATTGACATCGCCGTTCACCGCACTCACCTGACTTGCCGTTTGGGTGTAATGGTTCTTTGCGATGAGAGTGGTGTTGCCATTTAAGCTCCCCACTTGGCTGCCCTGTGCATAAAACTTCGTTTTATCGCTTTCTAGCGTTTGCTTTTGGGCGCCAAACGTAACCCCTAGGCCTCCGCCCAGCACGCCTGATTTTTTCCCAGATAGTGCGCGTTTCCTAACGCGTGCCAAAAACATCCGTTTTGTTTGATTCAGGTTTTCACTATTTTTATTAACAACTTCATTCAGTTTGTCTATTTTAGTTAGATTCAAGCACACGTCAGGAGACGCGCGCTATCTAAGAGGGCTATCTTTTGGATTACTATCATTAATAATTACTTTCTCACTTTATTTGAAATTATTATTGATAACAAGAGCAAAGGAGTACCTAAAAAGAAACCTTTAAAACAAAAAATAATTATTTCTCTTACCTCCTCCCAAGAAATATATCCTCCATTAATTATAAAAGACATAATAATTAAAAATATAGAAACCCCTACAGATAAAATCACAGATAGAAAAACAGAATAAATAAAATACTGGAGAATCTTACTTATCACTGTAAACACCTCTAATCTGATTTTTATATTTTTTTCATTATTATTTAATTTCTGATTTAAGTATTCGCTAGTAAAAGAATCTACTGCCGTTCCAAACTTAGCCGGATACCCCACAATGGCGCGCGCCTCCTGATGCGTGTCCAAAACATTGATTTCGTTTGATTAAGATTCTTACTATTTTCATGAATAACTTCAGTTTGTTTATTTTTAGATAGATACAAGCACGCGTCAGGAGACGCGCGCTATCTGGGGTGTAGTATGTGAATCAAATATTCATGCAAGAATAAAAAAAATTAATACATGAATCCACTTTTCTCACTTTGTTATTTTATTCTTACATCCTCATCAGTAAGCCATTCATACTCCTTAGGTATGTCTTTATATAAAGGTGTTCCATTTACTCTCATACAATGAACAAAAATATCACTCATATTAACTCTATAAGTATCACCATATTTATGTTTTTTCTCATAAAACAATGAGTTAGCTAGCCTATTGCAGTATTGTTCATTTTTAACCCTCAATAACTTTGTTTCTTGAGGTTCGTTTTCATAAAAGACTCGTCTTTCTTTATCAAACTCAGCGGCGTTATTCCTCACAGAATAATCCCCATTCCAAAACCTATAAATAAAACAGGAATTACTACTACTTAAGCAACAAGATTGCAAAATCATTATGAAAGGTATTAATTTTATTATATTAGCCATTATTTATCTCCGCTATATTTTATAATTTTTGGTAAAGATAGATTAGCATTTTTATCCTTGGTATCCCCCACGATGGCGCAAGCGTCCTCGCTTGTGCCTATCAACTAAAAGTGCGGTCAATATTCAAGAGATTTTAAAATTCACTGAATATTGACCGCACTTTTAAGCGCCTTTTTTAATTACTGCCAAGGCTTAGCATCAGGTTTGCTGTGTTTTTTTCGCCATTGGATGCATATTGGACTATCCCACATTAGTGTATTTTCACAAACAGGTCCGCCTTTTAAATACCAGCCTTTTTTCTCTAAACAAAGATTCACCTCTGGATTATCACTTTCCCCTGTCACAAAATCCATACCGCAATCCTTCATATCTTTTTCTCTTCTATCAAGATATTTAGTTAAAACATCAGGATCTGAGTTCGGAAATAATGCTTTCTCATTATGTAGCTGCCAATGATAATATGGTGGTGGTGGTTGAAATCCTCCAAAAGAACAAGCATTGATTGTTAGCAAACCAAATATAAAAAATAGAATCTTCATATTATTCTCCTTTTGATTTATTTAAATTAAAAATGGTCTCCTCATTTCCCATTTTTAGATCTCCCTTCGTTCGATATCCATCAATAACGCATTGTTGTTGCCCTAGTCCATAGCAATTATGTACTGATGAAGTGTCACCAAATATATCACTAATACGTTCAACCAAACCTTTATTGAGATTATTTTCAGATGTTGTTGCAGGGTTTCCTCCCAATAAAATCGGCATACTACCAACAGGGTCACTAGCATGATTCTCAATCCGAATTGAACCATTTGAAGTGGTTCTTTCTTTACCCGTTTGCAATTGACTTAAATAACCATCCGCTCTTGTAACATCAGCTGCAGGACCCACCATTTTAACAGTGGTGTTTGAAAGCAATTTTTTCTCTCGGTTGTCTTCTGTATTTAATGCTTTTAATGCATTACTAACAGTTAATGTTCCACGACTATGAGAACCGAGGTATAAATCATCTTTACCATATTGCTTCATCATGTTCATCGCTTGTAAACTCGAATTATCCATCCCTAATAGGTTTCCAAAAGAACCTTCGAACATCTTTTCATAACCGGCAACTAGGAGTTCTGAAAAGGCATTATTCGCTTTTGGATGATGAACAAAATAAACATCTTTATATATTTTTTGATTTATATTTCCTGTTTTATCATCCCTGCCCGCAATATAGTTTTGTACCGCAAATTTTGCTGCTGCATTATGATTATTAAAGATGCCATTAAATGCAACGACATATTTACTCTCTGTTTTCCCTGTTTTTGGATCAGTATACGTAACTTTTTGTAATTGATTACGCTCTTGATCGGATAATTCATGCAATACATAAATATTACGTCCTTTTTCTAGTTGCTGCTTAAGGTATTCTGTTCTATCTAACCCCTTAGCATCTGCTTCTTCATTTATTTTCTTCAGGATTTCTGGATCCTTTATAGGATTCCCTTTTTCATCCACTTTATGAGTAAACATCCGATGTTCTGCGATAAACATTGTTCGATAAGCCTCATCCGTAGCACCACCAACATTCTTCGCAAACGCTTGAATCGTTGCAACATCCTGCTCAACCTCTTTCTGCATTTGCGAATAATCTATTTTTTCAAGTTTATTCGCTTCTTGCTCGGTTGATTTTTTAATACTTTCAATATTTTCTTTGCCTTTTTGACTACCAATATTGAAATTTCCATCGCTTATCACTGCATAAGTCGTACTTTGACGGTTTTCTTTTTGGCTACTATTACTGGCTAAATTTGCTAAACCCATTTTAGCAGCGGCATATAAATCCGAACTATGTATATCATCTTTATCTAAGCCAAATTTTACCGGTGATTGATTAGCCTGATTTGGATTGGCTTGGTCAAAAGTTTCATTACTTCGACCTTCACGATAAATTTTATTAAGCTCTTTATCCTCATCTGAAGTTTGGTCGCGATTTACGGAAAATCCTCCCATTAATCCCATAGCGGATGATTTCGCATGAGAATAATTTTGAATATTTGAATATTCAAAATCTTGTGCGGTTAATTGGTTCTTTTCTTTTGACGCTTGTGAAAGAATTGCTCCGCCAATAGATGACACTTTATTTTCCACATTCACATCATAGCCTTCATCCCCCGCATAGATGCCAGCTTGTTCATTCACACTCGCGTGGTCGGCGTTGACTTTGGACTTGTTGAAACTGCCCCCTGCTGAGACGCCATAACCCATCGTCACACTCCCACTCACGTTCATTTGTTTGCCTTTGTATGTGGCAGTGTCTTGCAAGCTTTCGATGTTGAGGTTTTGGGCATTGACTTCTACACGTTTGCCTTTCACTTGGCTACCGATGATATTGGCATCACCCCCGGCTTGAAGCGTGGTTTGGCTGTTCATATCGCCTATGTGGCTGGATTGGTATGTGGTTTCATCACCATTGCCGTAACCTTTGCCATAGTTGCCGCCAACCGTAATCCCGGTGGCAACGCCATTGCTCACTTTCATCGCCACGCCCGCATTAAAGCCGCTCGATTTATTGGTGCTGCGCTCTTTGTGCGTTTGTTCGGCTGCCGTGATGTTGATGTCATTGTCCGCCTCCAAGAAGGTCCCTTGTTTACCGGACACGTCTGAACCTTGAATCGTGATGTTGGATGCTTTGCCTGCCCCTGTGGCAACAATATTCACTTTGCCTCCGGCATTCACTTGTGATTTGGCCGCGGTTTTGCCTTCAGTATGCGTACGTGATTCGCTCTTTTGTTGGCCGTAAGTGATTTGTGCCCCCACCACGGAATCCATATTTCCATTTTCCATCGCCTCTTGCATCGCTTTTCCTGCCTGTCCCACCGCTTGTCCGGCTCGATAGGCATCCATCGCCGAGTTCGCCGCCGCCATGGCATTGACTCGGTCATTTTTGCTTTGACCGACGCGTTCAACGGATTTCACCGTCCCTTGCACGGCTTGTA